>JALZOQ010000407.1 GCA_030913835.1 Actinomycetota bacterium
CGACGCGCCTGCACGGCTCGCCTCGGCGTCGCCTGCTCGGGCCGCTCGTCGACGCGATCGATCTCGTCGCACTGCGGCGCGTAGACGGCGTCCGGGCGCTGTCCTCGTACACCGCGGGTCTCGCGGAGGAGGTACGCGGGCGACCGGTGACCGGCGAGTTGCCGACGTACACCGACCTGGCGGCGTTCGCCGACCGACTGCCCGTGCGGCTGCCGGAGACGCCGACCGCGCTCTTCGTCGGCGTGCTCGAGGCTTACAAGAACGTCGACGGGCTCGTGGCGGCGTGGCGCAGGGTCGCGCGGGGCATGCCGAACGCGCGCCTCGTCGTCGTCGGCCGCGGCACGAAGCTTCCGCTCGTCGAGCAGCTCGCCGCTGAGCTACCGGGGCGCGTCGAGCACGTCGCCGAGCTCCCGCCCGATGGTGTCGCCGCGCGGATGGACCAGTCGACGATCCTCGTGCTCCCGTCGCGCTTCGAAGGCTTCGGACGAGTCGTGATCGAGAGCTTCGCGCGGGGGCGGGGAGTCGTCGGCGGTCGCGCCGGCGGCATCCTCGACCTCGTCGGCGACGGCGTGGAGGGCCTTCTCGTCGATCCGGAGAACGTGGACGAGCTCGCGGAGGCGCTCGAGCGCGTCCTGTCCGACCGTGCGCTCGCCGAGCGCCTCGGCGCCGCCGCGCACGAGCGCTACCGGGCCTGGCACTCGACGCCGGAGGAGTTCGCCGCGCGGCTGCGGAAGCTCGTCGAGGCGACTTTATTGGGAGGGCGGCCCTCCCTAAGATAAGCCAGATGCGCGCAGACAAAGCCAAGCAGCTCTTGAAGAACAGCCTCTACCGCACGATCGGGGAGGCGGCCGCCGGCGTGGGCATCGTCGACGGGAACGGCAACGGCTCCCGCGCGCTCGTCGTGCTGATGTACCACAAGGTCAACGACCTGCCGGGGAACACGCTCTCGATCCCCGTCACGCTTTTCGACGAGCAGATGGCGCAGCTGCGCGAGCTCGGGTTCAGGATCGTCGGCCTCGACGCCGTCCTCGACCACTACGCCGGCATCCAGCCGCTGCCCGACAACGCGGTGCTCATCACCTTCGACGACGGCTACCGGGACAACCTCGAGCACGCCATGCCGGTGCTCGAGCAGCACGGCTATCCGGGAGTCCTCTTCGTCCCGATCGGCTACCTCGACAGCCGTCTCCCGCTCCCGCACGAGGAGCGGCTGGCGACGCAGGGGCTGCTGAACCCGACGCTCGACTGGGGCGAGCTGGCCGAGCTGGAAGCGGGAGGGATCCGGATCGAGTCGCACGGCATCTCGCACCGCCCGCTCGCGGACCTCGAGCTCGACGAATCGGCTCGGGAGATCGTCCTCTCGAAGCTGCGCCTGGAGGAGCGGCTCGGTCGCCCCGTGCGCGCCTTCGCCTACGTGAAGGGCTCGGAGGCGCACTACCGCACCGTCCACCTGAGCCTGCTGCGCCAGGCCGGCTACGAGGTCGCCTTCACGTCGGTCTCGGGCGCGAACTCGGCGAGCACCGACCCGCTGCGCCTGCACCGCTACAACGTCGAGCCGTACGCGCCGCGCACGTTCGAGCTCGTGCTGCGCGGCGCCTGCGACCTGATCGCGGTCAAGGACACGGTCAGCGGGACGTACGCGCGCCGCTTGCTCAACGAGGCGCTCGGCACTTACTCGAAGTGAGCGACCTCGAGGTCGTCCCGTACGACCCGGCGCGGCGGGAGGACATCTTCGCGCTGCTCGCTTCCGGTGGGCACGAGGCCGACGGGCCGTTGTTCGACTGGTGGTTCGACGGCAACCCGGTCGGACCGCGAACGATCTTCCTGTCGGTGGACGGCGACGGGCGGGTCGCCGGGATCCTCGGCGCGAGCTTCTACCGCAGCGTCGTCGGCGGTCGTGAGGCGCTCGTGGCTCTGCCGCTCTGGGCGGTCACCGACTCGGCGTTCCGCGGCCGGGGGGTCTTCCAGCGCCTGAACGAGGCGATCGAGGCGGCGGCGCGCGAGGCCGGTGCGGTCGCCGAGCTCGGCTTCACGAACCGGCTAGCGGGCCCGATCTACATCGCGAAGCTCGGCTGGCAGGACATCGACCACTTGCGCATCTGGGCGCGGGTGCGGAAGCCGGTCGGGGCGCTCCGGGCGGCGCGAGCCGGCACCCGGCTGACGCTTCCGTCCGCCGCGACCGGCCCGTTCGGCGCCGAGCACGAGGCTGCCTACCGCGCCCTGGCCCCGGCGCTCCCGAGCCATTTCGTTCGCGACACCCCCTACTTGAACTGGCGCTACGCCCACGCGCCGCGGCCCTACCGCGCGTTCACGTCGCGGCACGGCTACGTGATCGCCGGGATCGCGCGGAAGAAGGGCTTGCTCACCTCGTATGTGGCCGATCTCGTCGCGCCCCCGGATTCGTTCCGCGAGACGCGCTGGCTACTTCGGCGCTGCATCGGCGCGTTCGAGGAGGCGCACGCCGTGCTCGCGCTCGCGCCGTCTACACCGGCCCAGAAGCGCGCGTTCGTCTCAGCGGGCTTCGTCCCGACCCCGGAGACGATCCGCCTGATCGGGACGCCGCTTGAAGGTTCTTTGCCCGGTGCCTGGCACTTCACGCTCGGGGACACGGACTACTTCTGATGCGCCGCCTCGTGTTCGCGACCCAGCAAGTCGATCCCGCCCACCCCGCGCTCGCCGCGACCGTCCCGAAGCTCGCCGCGCTCGCACGCCGGCTCGACGAGCTCGTCGTGCTCGCGGACGCCGCAGTTCCGGGCGTTCTCCCGGAGAATTGCCGCGTGCACACGTTCGGCTCGCGCGGCAAGCTCGGCCGGGGACTGCGCTTCGAGGCGGCGCTCGCGCGCGAGCTGCGTCCGCGCCCACTCGCCGTCGTGGCGCACATGGCGCCGATCTTCGCCGTCCTCGCCGCTGCGCCCGCACGCGCAGCGCGCGTCCCCGTCGCGCTCTGGTACACGCACTGGCACGCGAGCCCGACGTTGCGCGTCGCCGAGCGGCTCTGCAACGCGATCCTGAGCGTCGACCGCCGCTCCTTCCCGCTCCAATCGAACAAGGTGCACGCGATCGGGCACGGGATCGACCTCACCGAGTTCGAGTGCGCCGAGCATGCGGCGAACGGGACGCTGCGCGCACTTGCGCTCGGCCGCTACTCCCCGGCCAAGGGGCTGGACGTCGTCCTGCGCGCGCTGCGGCTGGCGGTCGACCGCGGTGCCGACGTACGGCTCGAGGCCCACGGGCCCGTCATGAGCCCGCTCGAGCACCAGCATCGCGCCGAGCTCGAGCGGCTCGTCGGCGAGCTCGACCTCGCCGAGCGCGTCGAGCTCGGCGAGCCCGTCCCCCGCGCGGAGATCCCGCGCCTCTTCGCCCGCAGCGACCTCCTGGTCAACAACATGCGCGCCGGAGCCCCCGACAAGGTCGTCTACGAGGCCGCCGCGAGCTGCCTGCCCGTCATCGCGTCGAACCCAATCTTCGACGCCTTCCTGCCGCCCGAGCTGCGCTTCGAGCGCGACGACCCGGGCTCGCTCGCCGACCGGCTCGTAGACTTCCGACCCGTACCCGGCCGCGAGCTGCGCGCGAAGGTCGAGCGCGACCACTCCGTCGAGACATGGGCAGAACGGCTGCTGGAGGTGGTCGAAGCATGAAAAATGGGCTCGTCCTCCACCTGGCGAAGATCGCCGGCATCTCGGGTGCGGAGGCGCACCTGCTCTCGCTCCTGCCCGACCTGAAGGAGCGCGACTGGAACGTGCGGATGCTGATGCTGCACGAGCACGAGCCCGGCGCGTGGGAGTTCGCCCGGGAGCTCGAGCGGCGCGGCGTCGAGGTGGACGACATCCCGCTGGCCGCGGACGTCGATCCGTTCGCCTTCCTGCGGCTCTCGGGCTACCTCGCGCGCCGCCGGCCCGCGATCCTGCACACGCATCTTGTCCACGCCGACGTCTACGGCCAGCTCGCGGGATCGGTCGCGCGAGTTCCGCTGAGGCTCTCGACGAAGCACGGCTTCAACGAGTTCCGCGAGGGCCGGCCGTTCGCGCTGGCCGACCGAACCGTCGCGAGCCTCGCCCACGTCCATGTCGCCATCTCGCGCGGCCTCGCGCGCTACCTCGCCGACACCGAGGGGTTCGACGAGCGCTCGTTCGAGATCGTCCACTACGGGATCGGGGAGGGCCCGGAGCCGCCGCCTTACGAGGGCGACGGAAAGAACGTGCTCTGCATCGGCCGCCTGATCCCGATCAAGGGCCACATCGTGCTGCTGCGCGCCGTCGCCGAGGCCCGCAAGGAAGTTCCCGGGCTCAAGCTCGACGTCGCCGGGCGGGGCGTGCTCGGACCGGCGCTCCGCGCGCTCGTGAAGGAGCTGGAGCTGGAGGAGTCGGTGCGGTTCCTCGGCTTCGTCTCGCCGATCCAGCGTGCGATCGAGCAGTCCGCGGGCGTTGTCGTTCCGTCGCTCGGCGAGGGCTTCGGCCTGGTCGCGCTCGAGGCGATGGAACGCGCGCGGCCGGTCGTCGCGGCTCGGATCGGCGGACTCTGCGAGCTCGTCGTCGACGGCGAGACCGGCTACCTCGTCCCGCCGGCGAAAGTCGAGCCGCTCGCCCGAGCGCTCGTCGAGCTCACGAAGGATCCGGCGCGGGCGGCTGCGATGGGGCAGGCCGGTCGTCGCCGGGCGCTGACCGCGTTCGGGGAGGAGCGCTGCGTGGATCGGACGGAGCTGCTGTACCGCGCCGGCCGGAACGGCGCTCGAGCAGCCTGACGACGGCCGCGGCGGCGAGCACGGCGAGCAGGAAATCCCAGGGCGTGCGGTAGCGCGTCTCCCCGACGAAGAACATCGCGGCGAGTGTGTTGTAGGCGAGCAGCGCAAGTGCGAGGACGGCGAAGCGGCGCGGGACGAGGAAGAGGCCGATCCCCGCGAGCACGTACACCGGGATCATGAAAGCCGGCTCCGCGGTCGAGCGTGCCGTGTCCAGCCACGTTCCGGCCCCGGGACGATCCTCGGTCTTCGTCACCGCGGGCTGCCACAGCATTCGCGCGCCCCAGGCCGCGAGCTTGGCCTTCTCGCCCGGATGGTCGCGCATGAAGCCGAACGCCTTGCGCTGGTAGAAGCGCATCTGCGCGCACTCGTCCGTCTCGATCACGCGGCCCGTCTCGGCGTAGAGCGCTCCGGCGTCCTGCGGGGTCGGCGGCGCCCCCGGAATCGGTGGAACGTTGTCGATCCACTTGCCTGCCTGCAGCGTCTCGAGCGTGTGGACGTTGTTCGCCTTCCACAGCGCGCGCCCGTCCGTCGTCACCACGTAGCAGCCCACCGAGACGCCGTTTCGCACCACCCACGGGACGACGACCAAGACCGCCGCCACCACGAGCGCCGCGGCGGGGACGATCCGCCGGTTCCGCCAGACGAGGTACGCGGCGAGGAGCAGCGGGACGGCCGCGAGGCGCACGTTTCCGAGGATCGCCACGCCGGCAAGCGCGCCTGCGAGCGCGGGCCATGCCCACGTGCGCCGGTCGGCGGCGACCAGGATCGCC
>JALZOQ010000429.1 GCA_030913835.1 Actinomycetota bacterium
CTCCGGACGAGGCCCCCGTCACGACGACGACCTGGCTCACGCAGCGACAGATACCCCGTAGCCGATCAATCGCGAACTCTGCGCTAGTGCGGCTTAGGGCTCGTTGGCAATGATCCGACTCTCGCCAACGTCCACGAGCGCGACTTTCACGAGCTCATCCCACCACTCGGTCGTGGTGAGGCCCCCTTTCTCGGCCAGGGTGGCGGCAACTGCAGGATCGGTCGCCGCGCGGCGCGTCAAATCGGCCGCGCGGACAGCCGCGAGCGAGGTTGCCGCCGCGGTCTTGGCAGGCGACGGCGCTTGACCGCCCGGAGACTGCTCGAGGACACGGTTAACCGCGGTCGCGGCCTGCGGATACAGCGCCATCTCGATCGCTCCGCCACCCGGGAACGTCACCTTCGCGATTCGCGAGTAGAAAGCGCCGGAAAGGATGAGCAGACCGCCGATCCCCAAAACGGCGACGATCAGAGTGTCCGAAAACGGCGCTTCGGTTTCGGTGACGCGTGTCGCGCCGCCGGAGGCCCTCGTTTCACTCCGCGTTGTGCGGGTAACAAGCGCCGCTAAGGCAAGCGCCACAGCAATCACGGCCGCGCCGCCAAGGATCAAACCTTTACGAGTCCAGCTGATTCTGCTGGGTTCGTGCGCGATGTTGCTCTCGACGGACTCGGTGGGCGTAAGACCGACGAGGATCACTGAGGCGCTAGCGCCTCAGTGAAGCTCTCGCAGAGTTCTACAAACCGCTCGCCGGTGAGCGTCGCAATTCTCGGCAGTTTGACGTCTTCGAACAGGACCGGTCGATGGACCGTCGGTCTCTGGACATACACGACGGCTCCATCGCTGAGTACCGTACGCCCGCGCAGGGGCGCCAGGCCATACCAGCCGACAAGGCTGCCGGACAGCGCACCGCGGAGAAGGGTCTGGAATCCCTCGACGTCGGAGAATTGGCTCGAGGTCACGACCGGCAGAAACCACCATCCGTCGGGGAATTTGCGAAAGAGCAGCGCGGGCTCCAAAGTCGTGGGCAGGTACGCCTGCAGCCTGTCCTCACTGGCTTCAGCCATGATCGGACGGAGATATCGACTTAGTAGCGGAACGTCGGCGAACACATCACCGACGCGCATTGATTCGTCAGGCTTTTCCCAGTACGCGTCGGGGTTGAGGCCGAACTCATCGCCTACAGTCATCCAGAGCGGACCATACGGCAGCCCGAGAACGCAGACAAGTGTTAGCTGTTACTCGAGTGCTCGCCGGGCGAGGTCGTCGTACGTCTCTGAATTCGTGGCGCCCCTCGTGGCAGCATCGGGTGGCTGGGACTTCCCATCGGAGGACCCAGGCCCGGTAGACGACGCAAACCTGCGCCAAAGGTCCGCGACGAGCCCCTTCAAGGCGTTCACCTGACCATGCCTGCGCCGACGAGGCTTTCCGATCCCTCGAGCGCGCCTCGCGCGACGTCGTCCCACATCTCTTTGTGTAGACGGTCGACATCCTCGGGTCGGAAGCGTCGCACTCCAGTGGGGAGCTTCACCGCACGGATTAGCCCGGCCTTCTCCCACCGACGCAAAGTGTTCTCGTGCACACCGAGGAACTCAGCGGCTCGACGCACACCCCACAGTTCCATTCCCATCGTGACCTCCGTATTCATTACACGCGTTTGTACTCCTGCCAGCTCACCTGTGTCAACCTTGGTTCGTTGGTGGAGTCGGTGGCTTTAGGTTGGTTGGTGGTCTAAGGGTATCCAATGCATATGACGCTAAACGTCGAGATTGGTTAAAAGGCAGTGTTGGTCGAGTTGCTGTCCCATCCTGCGCGTTACGGACATCGGCATCCTCCCCCTTCGGAGGGATCCACGCATGGGGGTGGCGGCCTAAGCGAGCCGGAGCTCGTAGCGAAGTCCCAGTTGCGAGAGCCAGCGGCGATAGCGGATACGCATCTTTCCTCCCTCCTCTTCTGTCTCCAGGACGCGCGAGGAGGCGCGCTTCTTCCCGCGTGAGGGCAAAGTGCGGTTTCATCCACGACGTGTCGAAGGAAAGCGTGTCCGACGCAGAGCTCGTGGCCCGCTGCCGAGCCGGGGACGAGGACGCGTGGCGTACGCTCGTCGAACGGTTCTCCCGCTACGTCTATGCGATCGCGGTGCAAGGATTCCGGCTGCCCGAGCACGCGGCGGAGGACGTCTTCCAGGAGGTCTTCAGCCGCACGTACGAGCACCTCGGCCGGCTGCGCGACGACGACGCGATTCAACCCTGGCTCGCGCAGCTGACGCGGAGGCTCTGCATCGACCATCTGCGCGCTTCGTCGCGCGAGCAGCCGACGGAGGAGCTCGAGCTCGGCGCCTCCGAGGACGCCTTCGAGCGCCTCGACGAGTCGCTCGCGGTGCACGAGGCGCTCGCCGAGCTGCCGGAGCACTGCGCCGAGATCCTCGACCGGTTCTTCGCGCGGGACGAGAGCTACCGCACGATCGGCGAGGCTCTGGGCCTGCCCGCAGGCACGATCGCCAGCCGCATCTCGCGCTGCCTTGCAAAGCTGCGCGAGCATTTCGAGGGAAGAAAACCACCCGCCCAACCGTCTGGAGCTCGATGACGCATTACGACGAGGACCGGCTGGCTGCGCTCCTGCGCGCTCTTCCCCCCGCTCCTGAAGCGTGGGTCCGGGCTGCCCAGGAGCTGCCTCTGGCGCGCCTCGGGCTCGACGAAATCGTCGCCCGCGCCGAGGCCGACGCCGAGTTCAGAGCGCGGCTCGTCGCCGATCTCGAAGCCGCGCTCGAGGCTGAGGGCTACGAGCGAGACCCGGTTGTGCTCGAAGCGCTCAGGCAGCGTCTGGCCAACGGGTGAGCGAAGGCAACCTGCTCGACCTGCGCGTGGGCGAGCTCCTCGACGAGCTGGCGTCGCCCTCCCCCATCCCGGCCTCAGGGTCGGCCTCCGCGCTCGTCGCCGCGATGGCGGCCTCGCTCGTGGCGATGTCGGGCGGGGTCGCCGCCGACTGGGAGGACTTTATATTATTTTCTTCTCAGTGGGAAGG
>JALZOQ010000442.1 GCA_030913835.1 Actinomycetota bacterium
CGCGATCAGGTCGCTGAGGCCGTGCCGCGCGCCGATGTCGCACATCGCCTCGAGCATCACACGGCTCAGCCCGCGCCCCTGGGCATGAGGCGAGATCTCGACGGCCATCGCGCACAGCGTGTCCGGCTCGCCACCGGAGCGCCTCAGCTCCACGGCGGCGGGCAGCGCGGCGTCGATGCCGGCCGGAAGTCCGTCGGTCGCGCCGTCCCAGCGCAGGGGGACCGAGTGCCCTTGCGCGAGCACGTCGTCGGCCTCCTCGTCGTAGAGGACGAACTGATACTCCGGGAAGAGCTCGTGCAGGAAGCGCCAGTACTCGTTCATGACGTCGCCGTTGCGGTTGTACTCCGGCCAGACCTCGAGGGAGAGTGGATCGCCGCGCTCGGCGATCTCGGGGCGGTCCGCCTGGGTGACGACGATCATGCGAGCGTCACCTCGACCTTGCCCTCGGCCTTCCGAATCTCCTGGACGCGCACCTCGATCGGGTCGCCGAGCCGGTAGCGGCCGCCTCCGCGGCGCCCGACCATCGCCGTGCCCGTCTCGTTGAGCTCGAAATAGTCGCCCGGGAGGCGCCGCGCGGGCAGGTAGCCCTCGAACACGTCACCGAAGCGCACGAAGAGGCCCGACCCGATCACGCCGGTGATCTCCCCCGGGAAGGTCGCGTCCCAACCCTCCTCGTACAGCCGCGAGTCGAGCAGCCACGCGAGACAGACGTCGTCGGCGCGGTACTCGAGGTCGGCGGCGGCACGCTCGCGCTGGGAGGTGTGCTCGGCGAGCTCGTCCAGCGCTTCCGGCAGCGGGTCGTCCGCGACGCCGAGCTCGCGCAGCAGCGCACGATGGACGACCAGGTCCGGGTAGCGGCGGATCGGCGAGGTGAAATGGCAGTAGGCGCGGGAGGCGAGGCCGGAATGTCCAAGGTTGTGCGGGTCGTAGCGCGCCTGCTTGAGCGCGCGCAGGACGAGCGAAGGGAACGCCTCGCGGCCGCGGCCGGTCTGCTCCACGTACTCGGTCAGGCGCTCGCTGATCTGACCCGCGAGCCGAGCGGCCTGGCTCGGGCTGAGGTGGTCCGCATCCGGTGCGGGGGGAGTCGGCACCTCGAGATCGGCGAGCTTCGCGAGGAGGAGCGTGATCGCCTGGGGATCGGGCCGCTCGTGGACGCGGTAGAGCGCCTCGCGGTTTCGCCCGGCGAGGAGGCCCGCAACGCACTCGTTCGCGAGGATCATCAGCTCCTCGATCAGCATGTGCGCGTGCGGCTCGCTCTCGCGCCACGCGCGTGCGACGCCTCCGCGGCCGTCGAACTCGAACGAGATCTCCCCCGTTTCGATTCGCAGCGCGCCCCGGGCGAAGCGCCGGCGGCGGAGCTCGGTCGAGAGCCGCTCGGCGAGCCGCAACGCGTCGGCGATCTCATCTCGCATCCGCTCGCGGCCCTCGAGGATGCCCTGCGCCTGGCCGTACGACAGCCGCTCGTCGCTACGGATCACCGAGCGGTAGAACGACGGCTCGCCCAGCTCGAGCGAGCCGTCGAACGGCATCTCCACGGTGACGCAGAGGCGCTCGACATGCGGGCGCAGGCTGCACGCGTCGTCGGCGAGCTCCGGGGGCAGCATCGGCGCGACCCGGCCCGGCACGTAGGTGGAGAACGCGCGACCGGCCGCACCCCGGTCGAGCGGAGAGCCCGCTTCCACGAAGTAGGACACGTCCGCGATGTGCACCCAGGCCCTCAGCCCGTCGCCCTCGGCGCGGACGGAGATTGCGTCGTCGAAGTCCTTCGCGGTCTCCGGGTCGATCGTGAAGGTGGTCAGGTCGCGCAGGCCGACGCGGCCCTCGAGGCTCGGCTCCCGCACGCTGAAGGGCTCGAAGTCCGTCCGCGCCCCGGCCTCGACGAGCAGGCCCTCGAGCACCGCCTCGACGTCCTTCGATGGCCCAAGGACACGTTCCAGCCGGGCACGGCCTCTGCCTGGCACCACGACCGCGAGGTCGCCGGGGCGCGCGTCGCCGAGCCCCTTGCGATCGAGGAGGATCGGGGTTCCAGGCGCGAAGAACGGCTCGCCGACGACGAGCTTGCCGCGCTTCGAGATCTCGACGACGACGGGATCGATGCGAAGAGGCTAGACGCGGAGGAAGCGTCGAAGCGTCAGGCCTGACCCAGCCGCTCCGAGCAGCAGTCCGACGGTCAGCAGGATCGCCGCGTTCAGCCAGAACGAGATCGCCTGGACGTCGTCGGTGGTCGTGAACTCCCCGAGGATGTTCGGGAGCGCGATCTCCTTGCCGAGCAGGAGCAGGAAAACGGCCGCCAGCGCGCCGACGAAGCCGGTCAGGAGCCCTTCGAGCATGAACGGCCCGCGCACGAACCAGTTCGTGGCCCCCACGAGCTTCATGACCTCGATCTCCCGGCGCCGGGCGAAGATCGAGAGCCGGATCGTGTTTGCGATCAGGAGCGTCGAGGCGACGAGCAGGATGATCACCGCCGAGATGAACACGATCTCGATCACGGTCGCGACGCTGATGATTCGGTTTGCGGTCTTCTTGCCGTAGTTGATCCGGTCGACTCCGGGCGGGTGCGGGATGAGGCTGAGCTCGATGTCGTCGGCGAACTCCGCGTGGGTCGGCGTGACCTCGAGCGAGGCGGGCAGCGGATTCCCGGCGAGGTTCTTGACGAGCTGCGGATACCGCTTCTCCATGCGCTCCAGGGCTTCTTCCTTGGAGATGAACTCCACGTGCTTGACGAAGCGTGGCTCGTTGTCGAGCGTCGAGCTCACGGCGCGAATCTGCGACTCGCCTGCGGCCGGCGCAAAGTAGACCTTGACGATCACTTCCCTCTTCACGTGGTTCGACCATGAGACGACCCAGCTGCCGAGCGCAAGGAACAAGCCCAGCAGGAACATCCCGATCAGGACGGTCATCGTTGCGGCGACGGTCGTCGACAGGCTCGCGGTCAGCGAGCGGAGCGACTCCGAGAAGAGCAGGCGGAGCCTCACTCGGACGTGTACCCGCCGCGGCGCTCGTCGCGCGCGAGCCGCCCGCCTTCGAGGCCGATCACGCGCTTGCGCATCTTGTCCACCATCTCCCGGTCGTGCGTGACCATCAGAATCGTCGTGCCGGAGCGGTTGATGCGGTAGAGCAGCTGCATGATCCCGACGGACGTGTCGGGGTCGAGGTTGCCGGTCGGCTCGTCACAGACGAGGAGCGGCGGATGGTTCACGAACGCGCGCGCGATCGAGACGCGCTGCTGCTCGCCGCCGGAGAGCTCGTCGGGGAGCGAGTTCATCTTGTGCGAGAGGCCCACGAGGTTGAGCACCTCGGGCACCTTGCGCCGGATCGAGTTGCGGCCCTCGCCCTGCACCTTGAGCGCGTAGGCGACGTTCTCGGCGGCGGTGCGGCTCGGCAGCAGCTTGAAGTCCTGGAAGACGCAGCCGATGTTCCTGCGCAGGAGCGGCACCTTCGACCGGCGCAGGCGCGCCAGGTCGCGCCCGCCGACCGTGATCCGCCCGCTCGTCGGCTCGAGCTCCTTCAGCAGGAGTCGGATCAGCGTCGACTTGCCCGAGCCGGACGCGCCCACGACGAATACGAACTCGCCCTTTTCGATCACGAACGTGACGTCCTTGAGCGCCTCGACGTTCGGCTCGTAGATTTTGGTCACGCCCTGGAACACGATCATCGCCCCCGGCGCGCCGAGCGGACCAGCGCCGTTCGTGTCCGGCGCAGCCTCTGCCGCGACGTCATCTTGCTGCTGTTGCTGAAGGTCGAGTTCCTGCACCGGGTTCACAAAAAGGGGCGGAGGTCTAGGGCCGCGCCGGTTCGGTTTTCGTCCGGCGAGTCTAGCTGAACGCCTCGGCTGGCCCGCCTAGACGACCTTCCCCGCGGCTTTCGCCAGCAGGTAGGCGTGGATGAAGCCGTCGAGGCGTCCGTCGAGCACCGCCTGGGTGTTTCCGTCCTCGTAGTCGGTGCGGTGATCCTTGAGGAGCTGGTTGTGTTTTTTTAATTACGAGCGGATCTGTCG
>JALZOQ010000004.1 GCA_030913835.1 Actinomycetota bacterium
CGTTGCTGCCGCTCCCGAGCCCGACGGCTGGGACGCGCCCGAGGCGCTGCCGCCGGCGGTCGACCCTCTCGACGAGCCCGTGCCCGCCACCGAGTTCTCGTTCCTGACCGCCGACGTCTCCGAGCGCAGCGAGCCGGGTCAGCCGGTCACCGAGCTCCCTGTTCCCGTACCGATTCCCGTTCCGGAACCGGTCGCCGAGCCCGAGCCGGCCCTGCCGCCCGCGGCTGCCGCGGCCGAGCCCACCATCGAGCTCCCGGCCCCGGTGAGCGCGGAGATCCATCCGCCGGTTCCGGCCGCCGAGCTGCCGCCGCTTCCGGGCGAGGACAAGCTCCCGTTCTGGAAGCGCGACCTCGGCAAGCCGAAGGCTGCGAAGGCCGCACGTGCGCCCAAGGCGGAGAAGCCGAAGCGCGAGCGCAAGCCCAAGGTCGAGAGGCCGAAGCGCACGCCGCTGTCGAAGGAGGGCAAGGAGGCCGCGAAGCTGGCGAAGGCCGAGGCGAAGCTCACCCAGAAGGCCTTGCCGAAGGGTGCGCATCGCGCCAAGAAGATCGTCGGCCTGAAGATCGGCGCGTCGCAGATCGCGGCCGCCCGCGTCTCCAACAACGGCTCCGTCGAGCTCCTACAGGTTGCCCGCGAACGCCTCGATGACGGAATCGTCGTCGGCGGCGAGCTGCGCGATCCCGACGCGCTTGCCGAGGCGCTCAAGGCTTTCTTCCGCAAGCACAAGCTGCCGCGCAAGGGCGTCCGGCTGGGGATCGCAAACAACCGCATCGGCGTGCGCACCTTCGAGATCGCCGGCGTCGACGACGCCAAGCAGCTCACGAACGCGATCCGTTTCCGCGCTCAGGAGGCCCTGCCGATTCCGATCGACGAGGCCGTCCTCGATTACCAGATCCTCAGCGAGCAGACTGACGAGGAGGGCGTGACGACCAGGAAGATCCTGCTCGTCGTCGCCTACCGCGAGCTGATCGACCGCTACGTCTCGGCCTGCAAGAAGGCCGGGCTCACGCTCACCGGCATCGACCTCGAGGCCTTCGCGCTCCTGCGGGCCCTCGCCCCGCCTCAGGACGGCACGGCTGCGAACGCCTCTGCAGCCCTCGTCGCCGTCTCGATCGGCCACGAACGCTCCACCTTCGCCGTCTCCGACGGTCGCGTCTGCGAATTCACGCGCGTGCTCGACTGGGGCGGTACCGCGTTCAACATCGCGATCGCACGGGCCCTCGACTGCGCGCCTTCCGAGGCCGAGCCGATCAAGCGCGCGCTCTCGCTCGTCAGCCTCGACCCGATCGACGGCCTTTCCGACGAGCAGGTCGCCGCCGCGCGAGAAGCCGTGCAGAAGCAGATCCAGTCCTTCGCGCGGGAGCTCGTCTCCTCGCTCCAGTTCTACCAGAACCAGCCCGGATCGCTGGGCATCGGCGAGATCGTCCTGACCGGCGGCACGGCGCACCTGCCCGGGCTCGCCGAGGAGCTGCAGCGCTTGATCGGCGTCGGCGTCCGCGTCGGAGATCCCCTCGCGCGCGTGCGCGTGAACAGAAAGCTCAGCGACCCCGAGCAGGTCGGGTCGCTCGCAGTCGCCATCGGCCTCGGGATCGAAGACTAATTGTGGCTCACCCGACGACAATCACCGGCGCCTGGCCCGTTATCACGCGGCGCGCTGCGGCGTCCTCAGTCGCGCCCGGGCTGTCCAGCCCGAACGCTCCCTGCGTCCTTGCATCGCTTGGTGCTAACGACCCAGGCATCCGGCATTGCCATCGGGAGAACCACTGATGCGTGCCGTCAACCTTCTCCCCAAGGACGACCTCCGTGTCGTCACCACGACCCAGAGGATCGCGGTCGGCGTCGGCACGGGCGGAGCGGTAATCATGACCGCGCTGCTCGCAATGATGTTCCTGTCGGCGAGCTCGAAGGTGCACGACTCCCAGCTGACGCTGGACGACTTGCGGGCCCAGCTCGCGCTGATCCCGCCGGCTCCGCCCGGTCCGACCGCGGGCCAGGCGACCCTCGCTGCCCAGCAGAAGCCGCGCGTCGCCGCGGTGACCGCCGCGCTTCAGCGCCGCGTCGCCTGGGATCGCATCATGCGCGAGCTGTCGCTCGTCCTGCCGGAGGACGTCTGGCTGTCCAAGCTCGCCGCGAAGTCGCCGATCTCTCCGAGCGCGACGATTCTCCCCGGCCAACCCACGACGACGTCGGGGCCCGTGCCGACCCAGATCACGATCGACGGCTACACGTACTCCCACGACGCGGTCGCGAGGTTGCTCTCGCGCCTGGCCGTCGTGCCTGATCTGCAGAACGTCGCACTCCAGCACTCGGCCGTCGTCGACATCGGAAGGCAGACCGTCGTCCAGTTCACGATCGCCGCCGACCTGCGGATTCCGGGGGTGACCTCGTGAAGAAGACCAAGCTTCCACCCAAGGCACTGATTCCGGTGGTCATGCTGGCGCTCGCAGTCGTCGGCGCGTTCGTCTTCTTCGTGATCGTCTCGCCGCAACGCGCGAAGGCGGTCAGCCTCCAGAAGGAAGTCGAGGCCACCCGCCAGCAGGTGGCCGCAGAGCGCGCGAAGAGCATCGACGGCCGGAGGGCTCAGCCGATCAAGGTCGCCGACCTGTTCCGCCTCTCGAAGGCGATGCCCGACCAGACGGACATGTCGGGACTGCTCCTGCAGTTGAACGGGCTGGCCGCGGACACCGGCATCACCTTCGACTCGATCACGCCGCAGCCCGTCGTGAGTCAGACCGGCTATCAGGTCGTCCCCGTGCAGGTCGTCTTCCACGGGAACTTCTACAACCTCGCCGACCTGCTCTACCGGCTGCGGAACCTCGTCAGCGTCAACGGCGGGCGTCTGGACGCCACCGGCAGGCTGTTCGCGATCGACACGGTCGACTTCGCCGAGGCCAAGGCGGGCTTCCCGGAGATCCAGGCCACGCTCCTCGTCGACGCCTTCGTGTTCGGAACGGGCACGGCGACCGGGCCGCCGACGGCCAGCACGCCGGGCGCGGGCACCACGACGACGTCGACTACCTCAACGACGACCCCGACGCCGACTCCCACTCCCACCCCGGCACCCGTGGCGAGCGCGACAGGAGCCCCGTAAAAGTGGCTCCCCCAGCACGATCCACCGGCGCCCGGCCCGCGATCACGCGGCGCGCTGCGGCGTCCTCAGTCGCGCCCGGGCCGTCCAGCCCGAGCGCTCTGCCGAGCGTAGCTCGGCCCATTGCATCGCTTGGTGCTCGCGACCCAGGCATCCGCCGATCGCACTGGAGGAACCACTAATGGCTAAGACATCGCTTGCGGCCGAGCAGAAGGCCAAGCAGAAGAAGCAGAAGATCATCGTCGCCGTGGGCGGGGTGCTCCTCCTCGCGCTGCTCGCGTTCCAGGCGCCCAAGGTCATGGCGATGCTGAACGCCAAGCCGCCGCCGCTGCCTCCGGGCGCGGTCGTCATGCCCCCGAACGGCTTCCCGGCTCCGGCTGCTGGTGCGCCCCTGGCCGCCCCGACGCTCTCCGGAACCTCACCGACCGTGAGCGGAGCCGTGAGCGGCGACGGCATCGTCGACTCGAGCGCAATCTCCGCCGCGCCGGCATCCGGCCAGCTCGTCTCGTTCGGCCGCTTCTCCAGCAAGGATCCGTTCGCGCCACAAGTCGACACGAAGCCCGGCGCGGGAGTAGCGGACGCGGGCAACCCGGGCGGCAGCACCCCGAACCCCGTCCCGCCCGTCGGACCGCTCGGCCCCGGCGCCGGTCCGACGACGCCGCCCGTCGCCGTCCCGCTCCCGACGACGGCGCTGATCTCCATCAACGGCGTTCCCGAGATCGTCGCGCTCGGCAAGGATTTCCCCGCGGCCGAAGCGGTCTTCCATCTCGTAGCGCTCACGCGCACGAGCGCGAAGATCGCGATCGCGGGCGGCTCGTACGCCGACGGCGCAGCGACCATGACCCTCAAGAAGGGCAAGACGCTGACGCTCGAGAACACCTCCGACGGCTCGCGCTACGTCCTTCGCCTGCTGGCGTTCGACCCGCCTGCGGCGGTTGTCGTGGTGCCGGCCGCGACTCCTCCGGCGACGTCCACGACTCAGACCACAACCACTGCGCTTACCCCGTAGGAGGGTCGGGCGGCCTCAACTACACCCGTGGCTCCTGCCGATAGAAGAAACGTGTTGGAACGTCTGCGGTCACAGAAGGGCTTCGGCATGATCGAGCTCCTTATCTCCATGACGATGCTGAACGTCGGCATCCTCGCGCTGGTGGCCGCGTTCAACTCGGGCGGCGTCGCGCTGCAACGTGCCGGCCGGATTTCGACGGCCTCTGCACTCGCAGACCAGCAGATGGAGCTCTTCCGCGCGGTGACCTACCCCAACATCTTCCTGGACACGGGCGCCGAATCGACCGCGCGCGCCGATTCGACGTACGCCTGCGACACGGCGCTGACGAGCTGCTCCGCCGGTGTCGCTCAGGTCACCGCAACCTGCACTGCGCTCCCGGGAGAGTCCGGCGAGCCACCCCCGCGGTGCAACCCGACCCGCACGCTGCTGGGACCCGATCAGCACAAATACCGCCTCGACACGTACATCGTGTTGCAGTATCCGACGGGCTCTGCGTCGACCAGCCGCCAGAACAAGCTCATCACCGTGGTCGTCCGCGACGGACTCAACCTCACGCGCGTGCTCGGCCGCGAAACGTCCACCTTCGACAGCGCGACCGGTAGCTAGTTCCGATGGCCGCCTTCGCCTACAACGCAATCAACTCGCTCGGGCTCGAGTCGGAAGGGCAGATCCACGCGCCCGATCCGAACGCCGCCCGCGAGCAGCTGCGCGTCCGCGGCCTGCTCGCGCAGGCGCTGCGCGAGCTCCCCGCCGAGGGCGAGGAGGGTGCGCGCACCGCCTTCAAGAAGATCAAGCCGAAGTCGCTGCAGATCTTCTCCAGGCAGTTCGCGACGATGATCGAGGCAGGGCTGAACGTCGTCAGCGCACTCGTGATCCTCGAAGAGCAGACCGACGACAAGTACCTCGGCGCCGTGATCAAGGAGCTGCGCGCCGACGTCGAGGGCGGGCTCTTGCTCTCCCAGGCGCTCGGGCGGCACCCCAAGGTCTTCTCGCGGCTCTACGTCGCGATGGTCGAAGCGGGCGAGGCGGCGGGAATCCTCGACACAGTGCTGGACCGCGTCGCTTTCCAGATCGAAAAGGAGACGCAGATCAAGCGCCGGATCAAGGGCGCGATGATCTATCCGGTGATGGTGATGATCTTCGCCACCCTCGTCCTGACGGGAATGTTGCTCTTCCTCGTCCCGGTCTTCGTGAAGATCTTCGCCGACCTGGGCGGCGAGCTGCCGACCCTGACGCTCTACGTCGTCGGTGCGTCGAACATCCTGCGCGACGACTGGTACATCATCTTCCCCGGCCTCGGGCTCAGCATCTGGGGTCTCCGCCGGTTCAAGCGGACCGAGCGGGGCCGCCGGCTTTGGGACCGGCTCAAGCTGCGCATCCCGATGAAGATCGGCGACGTCGTGCTCAAGGTGACGATGGCGCGCTTCTCGCGGACGCTCTCGACTCTCGTCGCCGCCGGCGTCGACATCATCAAGGCGCTCGAGATCACCGGCCAGACCGCCGGGAACTGGGTCATCGAGGACGCCCTGGCAGGCGTGCGGCAGAAGGTCGGAGAGGGCGTCCCGATCGCGACGCCGCTGATCGAGAACGCCGTCTTCCCGCCGATGGTCAGCCAGATGGTGAAGATCGGCGAGGAGACGGGTGAGCTCGAGAAGATGCTCGGGAAGATCGCCGACTTCTACGAGGACGAAGTGGATGCCTCGGTGCAGTCCCTCACGTCGATCATCGAGCCACTGATGATGATCGGCGTCGGCATCATGGTCGGGATCATCATCATCTCGATGTACCTGCCCATGTTCAAAATGCTCTCGCTCGTCAAGTAGCGGACCTACGGTTCGCTCTAATTGACTCTAACGCGAGGGCTGAACCTCAGACGCGGGTCGGTCGGTGGCGCTGGTGCTTTCGGACACCTCGTCTAGCTGGATCTGCTAACCCGGGCTTCATGGGTTTCGTACAAGAAGACGCCCAGGGTCGCAGCGGCGCCCACTGCGAGTCGTGCGTGCCGGGGTTGCAGCCCATATTGGGCCTGCGTCTTCGACTTCCCATGCCCCGTCCCGAAGGCGTTGCGCAACTCGGCCGAACCCTGAACGATCGTTCCCAGGTTGTTCAGCATCTTCTTGATCGTGGCAGCCGCTCGCGCTGTATCGGCCACGTCGTCGGCGGTCAGTCGGAGCGCCTTCGTTGTCCTCTTTACCAGCGCCGGTAGGTCGTCCTTGTTGCGATAGGCGACCTCGCGATCGTCGAGAATGGTCTTGCAGATGCTCTCGACGAACTCCTTAGCTGTGCCGATCGCGAGCTCGGCGTCGTTGTCCACCGCCCCCTCCATACGTGTGATCTGCTGAGAGATGTATTCAGCGTCGACGCGGGTCGCAACGTCGTGAGCGAACGCGACCGAAGGATTCGTGCTGGAGCCCGTGCGCGCTGGCGCGTAAACCGGACGCCCTGACAACTGCGTGTGCGGCTTCAGCGTCCAGCCGTCAGGAGCGAGCATGTCGTTGAGCTCATCAACGATCTCTTGCGCACGCTCTGCGTCGGGCTGCACGACCGGATGAACGATCTGTGCGAGGAAGCCGAGTAGCACTTCATCGGGGCCGCTCGCGAGGTCGAACCGCGAGTCCGAGAAGACCCAGTCGTCCGGCCAGTCGTCATTGTTGAACCGGTGCTGCTGGATGTCGGCTCGGGCGTTGGGATACTGGTGTCGCCGATAGTCGGTCGTCGGGAGCTCATCAAGGTCGTAGAGCCGATCAAGGAATCGAACCTCATCGAGCCGGCCCCACCACGGCGCGCCGTCCGTTCGGATGTAGTCGAAGATGTCGCGGCGAGTCACCGGCGTGATCCGCCGCGCCATTTCGCGAGTCTCGCCAAAGAGGTCGTCGTCGAGATGTGCCATGACCATGAGGGTAGCCTCCTGTGTAACGCGGCAACTCCACACGGCAACGAGTCCAAATGGAGTCATAGGCGTAATCACGGTCTACATGGGGGAACAGGTCTGCTCCAAGCGGTCGGCGGAAGAGGACTTGAGCACGTAATGCGATGGGCGGGAGCATGACGAGCGGCGCCGCCCCGCTCTCCGACGCTGTCATCATCGCAATCAGCCGGCTCGTCGACGACCGCGATCAGCGCCGTGACCCCAGCCATTCCGACCTCCAGTTTCAGATCGACCGAGTCGGGCTCAAAGCCGGCGACCCCGGCCGGCAGCCGACGCCGGTGGGCAAGGAGAAACGCGTCCGCGGGGTTCTGAGCTACGCACTTGAGTACGACGAGCAGGCGGGTCGAAAGCTTGTCTCGCACATCGTTGCGGTCATCCGCGCTAGTGGCGGTTTCCGTCCAGATTCGCCCAACTACGTGGGCGAGGACGCGATCGCGAACGCACGCTCAGTTTTTTCCAGCGAGGGCTTCCTCCTCTCAAGCGACGGCGATCTACGCCGGAAGACGCTCGAGACCTTCGGCGGTGCGGAGGTGACGGAAGCCTTGCGTCAGTACGTCCGCCGTGCTCTGGCCGGCAGCGAGGACGATGCTCTCCAGATTGGCACGGGTAAGGATCTCTTGGAGGCAACCGCCGCGCATGTTCTAGTCGAGCGGTTCGGGAGCTACCCATCGACGGCTAACTTCCCCACGCTCCTCGGACAAGCATTCGTTGCCGTTGGTCTGGCGACTCCCGAGACGCCGCCAGAAGCCGGCGAGCCAGCCAAGCGTGAAGTCGAACGTGCGCTGTACCGGCTGGGATGCGCAATCAACCGTCTCCGCAACAAGGAGGGCACTGGCCACGGCCGGCCGCTCCTACCGACTGTGAGCGCGGCAGAGGCGCAGGCTGCGATTCGCGGGATGGGGCTGATCAGCCAAGTGCTGCTCGACCAGCTTTGATCGCGCGCGAGGCTTGCTACGCCGTGGCGAAGCGCTTCGCCGCTCGCGCCTTCGCGCGCTCGCGCTCGACCTCGCGGTCTTTCGGGGCCGCGTTCGTGACGAGCGCGTCGAGCAGCCGCTGCGATGCCGCGGTGACCTCGTCGATCGCCCGCGAGAACGCTTCCTCGTTCGCCTGCGACGGCTTGTTGAAGCCGCTGATCTTGCGGACGTACTGCAGGGCAGCCGCCTCGACCTCATCCTTCGTGGCCGGCGGCTCGAAGTTGTAGAGCGTGTGGATGTTTCGGCACATGCGTTGATCGTAGCGCGCGTCCCGACACCCACCCTGACGGAAGCGCTCGCAAGCTCGCGGATGTTCGTCGACGGCTTGCAATCCTGAATGGGATCTCCGATCATCGCTGTCGGCAGACAACGACTAGGGGGTTCGGATGGGGCGTCTAAACGGGTGGCAACGGATTGCGGGGCTTGGCTGTCTGTGCGCGACGTTCATCGCGCTTCTCCTCACGCTGTTCTGGGGATACTCGAGGATCAGTGCGGCCGACCAGACAACGTTCGCTCATTGGCTGAACGACCACGTCTGGAACATCATCGCGCCCCTGCTCACTGGTGCGGGTGCCTACTTCCTCGGCCGACTCAATGGAACAAAGGTCGGCAAGAAGGAGGGTCTGGTGATCGCGCACGAAGCGGCCAAGGAGCCCGAAAGCGCAACCGATGCCATCGCGGTCGCCGCAGAGCGGCTGAACATGCCAATCGAAACGGGGTGAGCTGCCAATCGGATTGAGCGTTCGGCATTCGATCTGCCGCAACACCCACTGCTACTGTTTTTCGAACCTGGCGGCGTAGCTCAGTTGGTTAGAGCAGCGGAATCATAATCCGCGTGTCGTAGGTTCGAGTCCTACCGCCGCTACTTCGCTTCGTCTGATGAGCCTGGACGGAACCACGCCGTCCTCGCTACAATCCCGAGTCCGCGCCTTCGAGCGTCGCTCCCGCGCGGCTGAGTTCCTTACGGAGAGAAGAGATGGCAACCGGAGTCAGAGTCGCAATCACGCTCGCCTGCACCGAGTGCAAGCGGCGGAACTATCAGACGAACAAGTCCAAGCGGAACTCGCCGGACCGTGTCGAGCTGCGGAAGTACTGCCGCTGGTGCGGGCAGCACACGCCGCATAGAGAGACGCGCTAGTGGCGAAGCCCACGCGACAGCAGCGCCGTGAGCGACGGGCGGCCGCCGGCGAGCAGTCCAAGTCGGTGCAACGCGCCCGCGCGAGGCAGCAGCAGGTCCGGCCGGGCAACGCCCCCGTGAAGAGCCAGGGCGGGCAGCGGCACGC
>JALZOQ010000014.1 GCA_030913835.1 Actinomycetota bacterium
GTCTACGTCGAGACGGTGAAGCTCGTCGAGATAGCTCTATGCGACAGGTTCGCGCCAAATGGGTCGTTCGCTTCCGCGAGGAGTGGGATCTCCTTTTAAGACCTTCGACCGAGGCTCTCGATCGCATTGATGAGAGTTGGATCCATACCGCTCTGGAGCACGGGCTCGCCAACGAAATGCCGAAGCATCCTTGGGTGCGATTTGGCTGAGACCGCAGAGCGAGGAGCGAACGAGGAAAACCCGCTCCTGGAAGGCCTCCGCGTCGTCCGCAAGCCCGAGCCGTGTGTGCTCGTCATCTTCGGGGCGTCGGGCGACCTGACGCAGCGCAAGCTCTTCCCCGCGCTCTACTCGCTCGCGTTTCGCCGGCTGCTGCCGGACCAGTTCGCGATCGTCGGTGTTGCACGCAGCGAGATGTCGACCGAGGACTGGATCGCCGAGATGAAGAAGGCGGTGCAGGAACACAGCCGCGACGAGCTCCGCGACGACGTGTGGGCGACCCTCGCCGGCGGGATGCGCTACCTGGCGATGGACTTCGCGGACGAGTCGAAGGAGGACGAGCTCGCGAAGACGCTCAACGACCTCGACCGCGATCGCGAGACTCAGGAGAACCGCGTCTACTACTTCGCGGTCCCGCCGGACGCGATCGGCACTCTGGTAGACGAGCTCGGCCGGCGCCGCGGCGCGAACGGCTGGGTGCGGCTGATCATCGAGAAGCCGTTCGGGCACGACATCGACTCCGCCCGCGCCCTGAACGCCAAGCTCGCCGAGTACTTCCACGAGAGCGAGGTCTTCCGGATCGACCACTACCTCGGCAAGGAGACGGTCCAGAACATGCTCGCTCTGCGGTTCGCGAACGGCATCTTCGAGCCGATCTGGAACCGCCAGTTCATCAACCATGTCCAGATCACGGTCGCCGAGTCGATCGGGATCGAGGGTCGCGCCGCCTACTACGAGCAGGCGGGCGTGATCCGCGACATCTTCCAGAACCACCTGCTGCAGCTCGTCGCGCTGACCGCGATGGAGCCGCCGATCGACTTCACGGCCGACTCCGTGCGAGGCGAGAAGGTCAAAGTGCTTCGCTCGCTGCACACGCCAGGCCCGAAGAGCGTCGTCCGCGGCCAGTACGGACGTGGCTTCGTGGAGGGGGAGGAGGTGCCTGCGTACCGTGAGGAGCCCGATGTCGCTCCCGACTCGACGACCGAGACGTACGTCGCGGCCAAGTTGTACGTGGACAACTGGCGCTGGGCGGACACGCCGTTCTACGTCCGCGCGGGCAAGCGGCTCGCGCGCCGCGAAACGACGATCGCGATCCAGTTCCACCGGGCGCCGCACCCGCCGTTCGCGGACATCGCCGGCGACGGCCTGCGCCCGAACGTCCTCCTCGTCCACATCCAACCGGACGAGGGGGTCTCGCTCGCGATCGGCGCGAAGGTCCCCGGCCAGGGCATGTCGATCCGGACAGTGCACATGGACTTCCTCTACGGCGGCGCGTTCCGCACAGGGCTGCCGGAGGCCTACGAGCGCCTGATCCTCGACTGCCTGCTCGGCGACGCGACGCTCTTCACGCGTGCCGACGAGGTGGACGAGCAGTGGCAGCTCGTCGATACGATCGTCGCCGCCTGGCGGCGCGACCGGCTGAACTTCCCGAACTACGCAGCAGGAACTTGGGGACCTGTAGCCGCGGATGAATTGATTCATCGGGACGGGCGCTCCTGGAGGAGGCATTGAGTCCTTCCGCGGCGGCTACCTGGATGGCCCGGGGCGCGATCCTAAAGCGCGTAGCGCGGGGCCCGACTGCCGCGGATGAATTGCTCAGCCGGGACGGGCGCTCCTGGAGGCGGCACTGAGCGCGTCCTCGATCGCGGAGCTCGAGCATGAGCTGAACGAGCTCCGGTCGGACCAGGCCGCCGCCGGACAACCGCTCCAGCAGACGAGCGTGATGACGCACATCGCCTGGGTGCCTGCGGACTGGGTCGGGGCGGCGGAGGACGTCCTCGCCGGCCTCGCCGAGCGCCATCCGTCGCGGACGATCGTGCTCGTCCCCGAGCCCGACGAGGACGACGCGCTCGAGGCCGAGGTGTCGATCGACTGCTTCGCAACCGGCGGCGAGCGGCAGGTCTGCACGGAGACGATCCGCGTTCGCCTGAAGGGCAGGCGGTCAGAAGCGCCGGCGAGCGTCGTCCAGCCGCTCCTGATCACCGATCTGCCCGTGTTCCTGCGCTGGCGCGGCGAGCCCGATTGGGATTCAGGCCAGCTCGCTCAGCTCGTGGACGTCGTCGATCGCCTCATCGTCGACTCGACGGAGTGGCGGGACGTGCCCGGCGCCTACACGCGGCTGGCGGGGCTCTTCGAGGACGTTGTCGTCTCCGACATCGCGTGGGCGCGCACGAGCAGGTGGCGCGCGCAGCTCGCCTCGCTCTGGCCAGGCATCGCGGCGGTCGGTCGCGTCCGCATCGAGGGCACGGCTGCGCAGGCGCACCTCCTCGCGGGCTGGCTTCGCTCTCGGCTCGACCGCGCGGTCGAGCTCGAGCACGAGCAGGCGGACAAGCTCGTCGGCGTCGAGGTCGACGGCGAGCCGACGCCTTTCCCCGCGGGCGACGCGCCGGATCCGGCCGACCTGCTCTCCGACGAGCTCGACACGTTCACCCGCGACCCTGTGTACGAGGACGCGGTGCGCGCCGCTACGTAGAGTTCTTTATGACGCGGCGACGACTTGGGCGTCGACGCTTTCAGGACGTGTGGCTCAGCCGCACGTCCGTCTGCGTTCCCTTACCGGGCCGCGAGCCGTTAGCGGCTCGGAACGACGCGGCGACGACTTGGCGTCGACGCTCTCAGGACGTGTGGCTCAGCCGCACGTCCGTCTGCGTTCCCTTACCGGGCCGCGAGCCGTTAGCGGCTCGGAACGACCCTGAACTTCGGCTTCGCGATCACGACCGCGACCGTCTGCGACCAGGACATGGCGCGGGCCGTGCCCGGAAGGAAGAAGTCGATTCCGCGCACGCGGTAGTACCACGTCCCCGGCGTGAGCGGGAGCATGGTCGAGGTGCCGTAGGTGAGCTTCTGCCGTGGCTTGCCCGTCGCCGGATCGGTCGGGTTCCACGGATACCGGGTCCGGCTCCACTGCACCTGGTACTCGTCGGCGCCGAGCGCGGGCTCCCACGCGACGAGGGGGGCCCCGTAAAACGCGGGCTTCGCCCCGGCGGCGGGAATGAGGCGGCCGCTCGGGCTGAGGCCTGAGACGTAGGGGGTCGAGCCGGCGGCCAGGCTCGGCGCGCTCGTCTTTCCGAAGCTGGAGATCCGTGCGTGGCGCTGGCAGGCGTCCTGAGGCAACTCGACCTCGTGGTACTGGACGTTCGTGCTCTGGCCGTGGACCTCTTCGTTGGCGCCGTGGCTGTACTTCAACGGCCCGGCCAGGATCAGCGCGGTGGCGGTGACCGCGAGTACGCCTACTTCCTCGTAGGTCGCGCCCTCGCCGAGGTCGATCATGATTCCGGGGTTGAAGCCTTCGGTGCCGCGGACGTGAAGCGTGGTCGCTCCCGCGCTGGCGGCGATGGAGAGCGAGGTCGTGCCGATCGGCGCGAAGACGATCTTGACCGGGACGACAGTCCAGTAGAAACGGCCGTTGGGCCAGCCGCTGTCCCAGAGGTCGACGGGAGCGCCGGACACCTTCGGCGACTGCGGGACGCCGCTGCCGGGGATCGCCGGTGGGACCTGCGATTCCGGGTCACCGGGCGTTTGGGTCGGTGCGCCGTTGGCCGAGCCGGTGCCGTCGGTCGGCGGAGGCGGGGGTGGGTCGAGCTCGGTCGCGGCGACCCTGGACGTGTCCGCCATGAATGCCTCGCCCTCGGATCCACCCTTCAGCAGCCAGCCCGTGCGGGCTGCGTTGAGGGCGCTCTCCGTGTGGGGAAGATCGGTGAAGGTCGAGGAGCGGGGCGCGTACGCAGGGCTGCCGACGATCGCGCCGCGAAACACGACGTTCACGCAGTCGTCATCGCTGAACAGATACGGGCGATACAGCTCGTAGGGGACATACCCAGCTGACAGCGTGCCGTTGAAGGCGACCCCGGGCGTAAGCCGGTGGGCGGTCGGCGCATCGGGCGTGCTGATCGTGTCGGACACGGCGGCGACGGTGCTGAGCGGAGTCAGCGAGAGCGGCGGATTCACATTCGTGAACTCCTCGCTCCATGGCCCGTAGCTCACCGCGGGCAGTCCGGTGGGGATGTTGCCGTAGAGGTGGCGGACGGCGCGCACTCGCCAGTGGACGCTCCCGTAGATCCCGATCACCTGGTGGAAGTCGTAGTACTCGCGCTCGTCGGCGACGTTCGTCTTGGTCCGGATCATCTTGGGGATGTCCGTGAACCACACGTCGTACGAGGTGGCGCCGTCGACCCGCGTCCAGCGCACCATGCCGGGGAACTGCTGCAGCTCCTTCGTCGGGGTCTCGCTCGCCTTGACGTTGAAGCCGTACTCGGCGCTCCAGGCCGTGGCGCCCTTCGCCGTGACAGCACGGACGTGTGCGTACACGCCGTAGGGCTTGCCGGTCAGCCAGGGGAGGGCGACCGGGGGAGCGACGACGGGAGTCTTGATCGACGCGCTCGACCAGAAGACGCTGCCCTCGTTGAAGTCAGAGCTCTTGGCGAGCTCGAACTCGTAGCGCAGGGCACCCTTGACGGGGTTCCAAGCGAAGGCGGGTGTGCGCGGGAACGCATGGCCGGGCGGCTCGGCGACGGTGCGCAGGAAGGCCTTTACGCCCGAGGGCGGGGCGGTCGCTTGAGCGTCGCCGTGCGCAGCGGGCGCAACGGCGAGCGTCAGCACTGCTGCAACGGCAAGGCGTACGGCGAGCATCGCTACGGTTTGTGTCGGCAGGCTGGGTCAGGCAGCCCTCCCTCGATCGAGGGAGGCCAGAGCCCGTTCGAGCAGCGCGCCGGCCGCCAGGACGAACGAGTCGCTGCCGGGTCGACCGACGAGCTGCACCGAGGCGGGCAGGCCGTCCTCCGCTCGGCCGCACGGCAACGCGAGCGCGGGCCACCCGAGCGCGTTGATCGGGTACGTGAAGAGGGTCAGCTGGTCGCGGTATGCGTCGTCGCGGGCGGCAGCGGCCGGTGGCGCGACGATGGGCAGGGTGGGCGTGACGATCAGGTCGACTCCGGCGGTCAGCTCGGCAATGCGTTCGCGATATCGGTCGCGCGCGCGAGTTGCCTCTGCGACGTCGCCGTTGGAGGTCTCGAAGCAGCGCTCGATCTTCCGGCGGACTTCGGGGCTGTAGCTCTCGGCGTTGTCGGGGAACAGTCCTCGGTGGACGTCGGCGACCTCCCGCATGAACGTCGCGAAGGTGCCGTCGGCGAACGGGAGGACGAGGCTGGTGCGGCGGGGGAAGAGCCCGGCGGCGCTCGCGACCCGCTCCCGGATGTCTGGGTCAGCCCGGTCGAGCCAGGCGACTCCGACCTGCACCTCGTCCAGCGCCTCGAGAGCGCGTTCTTGGAAGCCCGGTGCGAGCGCGTGCATCATCGCGGTGCACGTCGCGACGTCTCGGGCCATCGGCCCGGCATGGTCGAAGCTCGGCGCGAGCGGGAAGCAGCCGTCGAGCGGGACGAGGCCGTACGTCGGCTTCAGCCCGACCGTTCCGCAACATGCCGAGGGGATCCTGATCGAGCCGCCCGAGTCCGTTCCGATCCCCGCGTCGGCGAGTCCGGCCGCGAGCGCCGCAGCCGTCCCGCCGGAAGAGCCTCCGGCGATGCGGTCGGGCGCGATCGGGTTCGGAACGGCGCCGAAATGCGCGTTCAGGGAGGTCGTGCCGTAGGCGAACTCGTGCAGGTTCGCCTTGCCGACGTTCGCGTAGCCGGCCGCCTCGAGCCTGCGCACCGCCTCCGCTGTCTCCGCGGGGACATGGTCGGCGAAGAGCACCGACCCGTACGTTGTCGTCAGGCCGGCGGTGTCGAAGAGATCCTTGACGGCTAGCTTGATCCCCTCGGCGGGACGCTCGACCTCGGTGATCCAGATCCCGTCCATTCGGGTCAGGGTCGCACGTCCGCAACGGTCATGTCCCGGCGCCAGGCGCTACGACTTGGCCGTGCAGGGCGTGCTGCCCGGCCAGACCGCTGGCGCCGCGGCATCCCATTGGTCGGCGTCGCGTCGCGCGGGTTCGACAGGTCCGGCGCAGCCGAGACCCGGGGCGAGGCCCCGGCGGGACCTAGTTGCCGTCGTAAGCGAGGTAGAGCAACGCGATGAGGAACGTCCCGGCAAAGAGCAGCACGAACAGGCCGATGATCGCCCATGCGAACGCGGCGTTCCGCTGCTTCGGAACCGGTGCGGGCTCCATCAGGCGACCACGTCCGCGGCCATCGCGACGAACAGCAGCGCGAGGTAGAGCAGGGAGTAGTGGAAGAGCAGCCCGGCGCGCCGCCGGGTGGTGTCGCGCCGCAGGGCGACCGCGAGCCACAGGAAGGCTCCACCGAGCGCGAGCGCCGACACGAGGTAGACGACGCCGAGCTCCCGGAGGGCCACGGGCGCCAGCGTGATGGCGACCAGCACGACCGAGTAGAGCACGATCTGCCGCGCCGTCTCCCGATCGCCTCGGACGACCGGCAGCATCGGCACCTTCGCGGCGGCGTAGTTCTCCTTGATCAGCAGCGCAAGCGCCCAGAAGTGCGGCGGCGTCCATGCGAAGACGATCAGGAACAGGAAGAGCGCGGGCAGGGCGAGATTCCCCGTCGCGGCCGCCCAGCCGACGAGCGGCGGCACCGCGCCCGCCGCGCCGCCGATGACGATGTTCTGCGGTGTCGCGCGCTTCAGCCAGCGCGTGTAGACCAGGACGTAGAACAGGTTCCCGACCAGCGCGAGAGCGGCCGTGAGCGGGTTCACGAGCGAAGCGAGCAGGACGAACGAGAAGGCCGAAAGCGCCAGCCCGAACTCGAGCGCGCAGGATGGCGGCACCCGGCCGGCCGCGACGGGGCGCTTCTCCGTCCGCTTGCCCATCAGCCGGTCGATGTCCGCGTCGAGGACGTGGTTCAGCGCGCTCGCGCCGCCGCATGCGAGCGCGAGGCCCGTCATCGCGGCGAGAAACGTCCCGAGCGGCGGGAAGCCGCCTGCGCCGACGATCATCCCGCACGCGCCGGTGAGGAGGAGCAGAGACATGATCCGCGGCTTCGTCAATGTGACGTAGTCCTGCCACGGGCCGTTAGGCGCAGGCGCGCCGCGCAGCGTCAGCGCGCACGCCATGAGGGCTGCCGCGAGCGAGAGAGAGGCAAGCGCGACGTGCAGCACCGGCGAGGTCACGGCGGCGGCCACCCCGAAGAGCACGAGCGAGGCGACCGACGCGGGCAGCAGCCGCCGATGCGAGATCCATGCCGCGACACCGAGCGCGACGAGCGGCGGCACGG
>JALZOQ010000037.1 GCA_030913835.1 Actinomycetota bacterium
GTGCTCGCCCGCGCGGAGGGCAACCCGCTCTACGCCGAGGAGTACGTGCGGATGCTGCAAGATCGCGGCTTTCTCGTCCGCGGTGAGCGCGGCTGGCAGCTCGAAGCCGGCGCCGACCTGCCGCTCCCCGAGACCGTCCAGGGGATGATCGCGGCGCGGCTCGACGCGCTCTCGCCGGCCCAGAAGGAGCTCGTCCAGGACGCCGCAGTCGTCGGCAAGGTGTTCTGGCCGGGGGCGCTCTCGGCGATCGGCAAGGGCTCGGTCTCGACCCTCGAGGAGTCACTGCACGCGCTGGAGCGCAAGGAGTTCGTCCGGCGGGAGCGCCGTTCGGCGGTCGCCGGCGAGACCCAGTACGCCTTTCACCACCTGCTCGTGCGCGACGTCGCGTATGGGCAGATCCCGCGGGCACTGCGGGTCGACAAGCACCGCTTCGCCGCGGAGTGGATCCAGTCGCTCGCAGGCGACCGGAGCGAGGACCACGCCGAAATGCTCGCGCACCACTATCTTGAGGCGCTGTCGCTCGCCCGCGCTGCCGGCGTCGATCTGACTCCGCTGCGCGAGCCCGCGGAGGCCGCTCTGGTCGAAGCCGCTGAGCGAGCAACCGCGCTGAACTCCTGGCGGGCCGCGCTCGACTACGCGACCTCGGCCCTGGAGCTGATGGACGCCGGAAATCCGCTCCGGCCACGAGTGACGTTCGCTCTCGTGCGTGCGAAGGCGTTCCTGGCCGAGTTCGACGTGGACCTAGCGCTCGCGGTGCGTGACGCCCTGGTCGAAAGGGGAGAGATCGAGCTCGCGGCCGAAGCCGAGGTGCTGATCTCGGACGTCCTGTGGGAGCGTGGCGAAGCCGCCGACTCTGACGTCCACGGAGCACGTGCAGTCGCGCTGGTCGAGCAGAGGCCGGCCTCCTATTCGAAGGCGATCGCCTACGCGCAGCGCGCGCGCTACCTCCTGCTCGCGGGCGCCGAGCAGGAAGCGCTCGTCCTGGCGCGCAAGGCCCTCGACATCGCGGAAGGACTCGGTCGCGACGACCTCCTCTCGCACGTTTCCAACACGATCGGAATGTCGAAGATCACGGCCGGCGACCTTGGCGGCTTCGCTGATCTTGAAAAAAGCGTCGAGCTCGGCGAGGCCGCGAACGCTCCTGACCAGATCCATCGCGCCTACAACAATCTGGCCAATATGTACTGGTACGTCGGCCGACTGGACGCCGCTACGGCCGCTTTGGCGCGCGGCCGCGAGGTAGGCGAGCGGTTCGGCAATGCGCGCGGCCTGGAGTGGCTGGACGGCGAGGACATGTTCGACATGTTCATCCGCGGCGACTGGGACGGCGCGCTGCGTCTGGCCGACAAGCTCCTGCGGGCCGCCGCCAATCGGCCGTCTTACCTCGAAGGGTCGGCGCGCAGGGTCACGTCCGACATCGTCCTCGCTCGCGGCGACCTCGAGCGCGCGCTCGAGGAGAGCCGGCGCGGGCTCGAGCAGGGGCGTGAGATCAGAGACGCGCAGGCGATCACGCCAGCCCTGCTCGGGCATACCCAGGTACTCGTGGCGGCGGGGCGTCAGGCCGAGGCCGACGTCCTCCTGGCCGAGTTGCTCGGCGGGTATGAGCTCTCCCCGGCTTGGCTGCACTATCTGCCGCTACTCCTCTGCGAGCTCGGTCGAGGGCAGGAGTACCTGGCCGCGACGGAGGGCGAGCGGCTGCCAACCCCGTGGATCGAAGCGGGCCGCGCGGCGGCGAGCGGCGACTTCGCGCGTGCGATCGAGTTGTACGAGGCCATCGGAGCGCGGCCCGCGGAGGCGAGGGTCCGAGTTCTCGCGGCGGAAGCCCTCGTCGGCGATGGCCGGAGTGCCGAGGCGCACACGACGCTCCAGCCCGCGCTCGCCTTCTACCGCGGCGTCGGAGCGAAGGCGTACGTCAGCCGCGCCGAGGCGCTGCTGGCGGCGTCGGCGTAGCGATCACGCGGCTCCAGGCTGAACCAGGCCGGATTCGTACGCGAGTACGACCGCCTGGACGCGGTCGCGAAGGCCGAGCTTCTGGAGCACGCGCGCGACGTGCGTCTTGACGGTCGTCTCGCTGACGAACAGCTCCTTGGCGATCTCGGCATTCGAGCACCCGCGCGCGAGGGCCTGCAGGACCTCCAGCTCGCGGGCGGTCAGAGATTCCAGCTCCGGAGGCGGGCCCTCGCGCGCCGGGCGGCCGGCCACGAATCCTTCGATCACGCGCCGCGTCACCGAGGGCGCGAGCAGCGAGTCGCCCGACGCGACGATGCGGATCGCGTCGACGAGCTGCTCGGGCGGCGCGTCCTTCAGCATGAAGCCGCTCGCGCCGGCCCGGAGCGACTCATAGACGTACTCGTCCAGGTCGAACGTCGTCAGGACGAGCACCTTGGCCGTCGAGACGGCCCCGTCGAGGATCCGCCGCGTGGCCTCGAGCCCGTCGAGCCTCGGCATGCGGATGTCCATCAGGATCACGTCCGGCTGCAGGGCACGCGCCTGGTCGATCGCCTCGAGCCCGTCGGCCGCCTCGCCGACGATATCGAGGTCCTCCTCCGACTCAAGGATCATGCGAAAGCCGGTTCGCACCATCGCCTGGTCGTCGACGATGAGGATGCGGATCATGCGGCGCCGCCGTGGATCGGCAGCCGCGCGCGCACCGCGAATCCGCCCTCGGGGCCGACGCCCGTCTCGAAGGTGCCACCGCAGAGAACCGCGCGCTCCTTCATCCCGAGCAGGCCGTGGCCGCCGCTGTCGTCGCCGTTCGTGCCGCTTCCGTTGTCCAAGACCTCGAGCTCGAGCTCGTCGTTGCCGTAACGCAGATGCACCTCGGCCCGTGCGGGGCCCGCGTGCTTGAGCGTGTTGGTCAGCGCCTCCTGGACGATCCGGAAGGCGCAGAGGTCGACTCCCGGCGGGAGCGGCTCCACGTCGCCTTCGACGCTCAACTCGACCGGCAAGCCGGCTTCACGGACCTGGTCGACGAGCGCATCGACGCGCGAAAGCGTCGGCTGCGGCGTCAGAGCACCGGCCTCCTCGGGCTCGCGGAGGATCCCGAGCAGCCGACGCATCTCGGTGAGCGCCTCGCGGCCGATTTGCTCCACGACCACCAGCGAGTCGCGCTCACGCTCCTGCTCCGGCCGGAGCAACCGGCGGACGGCGCCCGTCTGGACGACCATGACGCTCACGGTGTGCGCGATTACGTCGTGGAGCTCGCGCGAGATTCTCGTGCGCTCCTCCTCGACCGCGACCCGCGCCTGTTCCTCCCGGTCGCTTTCCGCCAGCTCTGCGCGCTGGCGAAGCTCGGCGGCCTGATGCGTCCTTCGTGCGATCGCGAAGCCCGCGAGCCACGCACAGGTGACGAACGTGTAGACCCAGAAGTACTCGCTCGCCTGCGCATCTGGGAAGCTCGAGATGACGTACGCGAGCATCGCGTAGACGATTGCCAGGCCGACGAACGCCTGCCGGCGGTTCTCGAGGACACCGATCGCGACCGTGGCGGCGACGACCGCGAAGAACGGGGTGGCCAGGTCATTCGCGCCCGGCCGATCGAGCGCGACGCTCAGAGCGAGCGCTCCGATACAGAGCAGCGGCGCATGCAGGGGGAAGCGGCGGCGGAAGAGGAGCGGCAGCGCCCAGAGCGGACTGAGCGGCCACTCGACGGCCCGGTCGATCCGCGCGCTCGTGACCACGAGCTCGATGAAGATGGCGACCTGCAGCGCAACGATCAGCGCCTCGGGAACGAGCCGCCCGAGTCGGTCTGAGATCCCCTTCACGCGCTCAAGGTACCCGCGTCCACCGCGCATCGCGTCCTCCGAGCCGACGATTCGAAGATCATCCTTCAGGACGACCCGAATGGGGTCAACGGCCGACGATTCCGCCGAGGATCGACCCTAGCCTGCAGAGCGTGAACACCACCTCTGAAGCGAAGGAGTCCGGAATGAACGCAGTTGCAGCCGCATCCGTGGAGATTCACGAGGTGCCGAGAACGCGTGAGCCGGTCGTCGTCTCCGCGCAGGGCCTGACCCGCCGCTACGGAGCGGGTGACACCGCCGTGGACGCTCTCCGGGGTGTATCGCTCGACGTTGCGCAGGGCGAGCTCGTCGCCGTCATGGGCCCGTCCGGCTCGGGCAAGTCGACGCTCATGCACATCCTCGCCGGCCTCGACCAGCCCAGCACGGGCGAGGTCGTGATCGACGGCAAGGACATCACGAAGCTCAAGGACTCGGAGCTGACCAAGCTCCGGCGCAAGCACATCGGCTTCATCTTCCAGTTCTTCAACCTGCTGCCGATGCTGACGGCGGAAGAGAACGTCACCCTCCCGCTCTCGATCGCCGGCACCAAGCTTGACCGCGAGTGGGTCGACAAGGTGATCGGCGACGTCGGCCTGGCCGACCGCCGCAAGCATCGCCCTTCGGAGCTCTCCGGTGGCCAGCAGCAGCGTGTGGCGATCGCCCGCGCGATGGTCTCCCGGCCGACCGTGATGTTCGCGGACGAGCCGACCGGCAACCTCGACTCGCGCACGAGCGGCGAGATCCTCGAGCTGCTGCGGCGCTCGGTCGAGGAGTACGGACAGACGACCGTGATGGTCACGCATGACGCCAAGGCCGCCGCCATCGCCGACCGAGTGTTCTTCCTCGCCGACGGTGAGATCGTCAAGCAGCTCGGCCGTGCCACGCAGGCCGAGGTTCTCGACGCGCTGACCGCAGTGGCCGAACGATGATCAAAGTCACGCTCAAGGGCATGGCGGGCCGCAAGGTCCGCGCAATGCTGACCGCGATCGCCATCGTCCTCGGCGTCGCGATGGTCAGCGGCTCGTTCGTCCTCACCGACACGATCTCGAAGGCGTTCACGTCGATCTTCACAAGCGCCTACGACCAGACCGACGCGGTCATCTCCGGCAAGTCGCTGGGGGAGAGCGCGGCGAGCAGCTCCACCGTCTCGCCGGCGCTGCTGGCCCGCGTCCGGCAGCTGCCCGACGTGAAGTCTGCGGCGGGCTCGATCATCGACCTGAACAGCAACGCCACCCAGGCCAAGCTCGTCGACCGCGACGGCAAGGCGATCCAGTCGAACGGGAATCCCACGTTCGGCTTCGGCATCGACCCCTCCCAGCCGCGGTTTAATCCCATGACGCTCGTCACCGGACGCTGGGCCGGCGGGCTCGGGGAGGTCGTGATCGACGCCGAGACCGCCAAGAAGCACCACTACGCCGTCGGCGACGCGATCGGCGTCTCGGCCAACGGGCCGGTCGTCCAGTTCCGGATCGCCGGAACGGCGACGTACGGCAGCGTCAGCTCCCTCGGCGGCGCGACGTTCGCCGTGTTCTCGATTCCCGCCGCTCAGCAGCTCCTGAAGATCGACGGCTTCACCTCGATCTCGGTCGCGGCGAAGGACGGCGTCTCGCCGAGCAAGCTCGTCTCCGGGCTCAAGACGGTCGCCCCTTCGACCGCGAATGTGCGCAGCGGCGATCAGCAGGCGAGCAAGGACAGGCAGGGGATCTCCCAGTTCATCTCGGTGATCCGCGGCTTCCTGCTCGGCTTCGGCGGGATCGCGCTCTTCGTGGGCGGCTTCGTGATCTTCAACACGCTGTCGATCACGGTCCGTCAGCGCACGCGCGAGCTGGCGACGCTCCGCACCCTCGGTGCCTCGCGCCGGCAGGTGCGGCGGCTGGTCGTGATCGAATCGCTCGTGATCGGCGCGATCGCGTCGGTGACCGGGCTCCTGGCGGGCTTCGGCCTCGCCCGGGGGCTGAGCGCGCTCTTCAAAGTCCTTGGCCTGGCCCTGCCGGAGTCGGCACCGGTCTATGCGCTGCACACGTTCGTCGTCTCATTCGTCGTTGGGATTGGGATCACGCTCGTCGCCGGGCTCGCACCCGCGATTCGCGCCACCCGCGTGCCGCCGATCGCCGCCGTCCGAGAGGGCGCGGAGCTGACCCGGCGGAAGCGACGCACGCCGATCGTCGGCCTGGGCCTCTTCGCCGCCGCGGTCGCGCTCGTCCTGTACGCGGTCACCGGTGGGCAGATCGGCTCGGCCAGCCACCTGCTCGCACTCGCCGTGGGCGCCCTGCTCGGCCTGCTCGGCGTCGCGCTGTTCGCGTCGCGGCTCGTCGAGGCCCTCGCCTACGTGGTCGGCTTCCCCTCTCGCCGCTTCGGAGGCGCAGCGGGGCAGCTCGCGTCGGAGAACGCCATGCGGAATCCGGGGCGCACGGCGGCCACCGCCGGCGCGCTCATGATCGGCCTGGCGCTCGTCTCGTTCGTCGCCGTGCTGGCGAAGGGCGTGCACGGTTCGGTCGACAACGCCGTCCGCGGGCAGTTCACCTCGGACTACGTCGTCACGTCACAGAACGGCTGGACGCCCTTCCCGGTGGGCGCGGGTGACGCGCTCGCGAGGGTCCCGGGCGTCACTAGGGCGACGAGCATCCGCAACGACCGCGGACTCGTCGGCAAGCGGCAGGCGACGGTCAACTCCGTCGATCCGAAGACGATCGGCGGGATGTACCACTTCGACTGGAAGCAGGGCTCCGACGCGACGCTCGCGCAACTCGCCGGGAACGGCGCGGTGCTGAAGCAGGCGTTCGCCAACGGGAACAACCTCCGCGTCGGCGATACGTTCACGCTGAAGACGTCCGCGCTGAAGCCGCTACGGCTGAAGGTCGTCGGGATCTTCCAGCCCCCGCGGCTGGCCGAGATGCTCGGCGGCGTGGTCATCTCCCAGGAGAGCTTCGACCGCAACTTCCCGCGGCCGCTGAACTCCTACACGCTCGTCAGCGGGAGCCCCTCCGCCGACGCGCTGAAGCGGGCCGTCGCGTCGTTCCCCGATGCGAAGGTGAACACGCGCGACGAGTTCGTGAAGTCGCAGTCGTCCTTCCTGACGACGCTCCTGAACCTGCTCTATGTCCTGCTCGCCCTGAGCGTGGTCGTGAGCCTGTTCGGGATGATCAACACGCTGATCCTCTCGGTCTACGAGCGGACGCGTGAGCTCGGGATGCTGCGCGCGGTCGGGATGACGCGGCGGCAGGCCCGGCGGATGGTGCGGCACGAGAGCGTCGTGACGGCGCTGATCGGGGCGGCGCTCGGTCTCCCGCTCGGGATCCTGCTCGCGGCCGCGGTGACGCACTCGCTCTCACAATACGGCGTCGAGTTCTCGCTGCCGGTCGTGAGCCTCGCCGGCTTCACGGTCGTGGCGATCGTCGCCGGAATCATCGCGGCGATCGCGCCGGCGCGGCGAGCTTCGCGGCTCAACGTGCTGAACGCGCTCCAGTACGAATAGCTCGCCGGCCAACGCAGCCGTGCCCAGGGTCTGACCCCGGGCACGGCTCCGCGTCCAGGCTCAGGGACTGTCCCTGGCCGTCCTTTCACCGGCCCGGCCTAGGGACTGTCCCTGGGCATGAGTGTGTCGTCTCGGTCCGGGGACTGTCCCTGGACGTGTCCCGCGCAGCGAGGTGGTCGGCGCCCGATAGCCTCGGTCGATGCGCCGGTTGCTGCTGCTCGTCTCCGCGCTCGTCCTCGTTGACACGATGCTGTACGCGGCGCTCACGCCGCTCTTGCCGCACTACGCCGAGGAGTTCGGGCTCTCCAAGCAGGGTGCGGGCGCCCTCGTCGCCACGTACGCGTTCGGAGCGCTCGTCGGTGGACTGCCCGGCGGGATCGCGGCGGCGCGCTTCGGGCCGCGCCGCGCCGTCCTGATCGGCCTCGCGCTGATGACCGTCGCGGGCGTGGCGTTTGCGTTCGCGGACAGCCCCTGGATGCTCGGGGTCGCCCGGTTTGGCCAGGGCTTCGGCAGTGCTCTGACCTGGTCGGGATCCCTGACCTGGCTCGTGGCGGCGACGCCGAGGGAGCGCCGAGGCGAGGCGATCGGCAGCGCGATGGGCGCTGCCATCTTCGGGGCCCTGCTCGGGCCCGTTCTCGGCGCCGCGGCCAGCTTCGCGGGGGCGCAACTCGTCTTCTCGTGCGTCGCCGCGCTCGGGCTCCTGCTCGGGATCTGGGCGTTCAGGACCGAGACGGTTCCGCCCGATCCACAACCGATCCGCGCGCTCGGCCGCGCATTTCGCGAGCCGCGGATCTCCGCCGGCCTGTGGCTGATGGTGCTCCCTGCGCTCCTGTTCGGGATCCTCAGCGTGCTGGCGCCGCTCGCCCTGTCCCGCGCCGGTTGGGGCGCGGTCGCGATCGGCGCGGTCTTCCTCGTCGGAGCCAGCCTGGAAGCACTGCTGAGCCCTGCGTTCGGGCGGCTGTCCGACCGGCGTGGCCGCCTCTACCCGCTCAGGATCGCGATCGTCGCAGCGGCGGCCGTGACCGCTCTGCTCGCCGTTGCCCGCCCGGCGCCGCTCACCGCCGTGCTCGTCGTGTGCGCAGCGCTGGCCTTCGGCGGCTTTTGGACGCCGGCAATGGCCCTGATCTCGGACGGCGCCGAGCGCTCAGGTCTCGCGCAAGGCCTCGGTTTCGGCCTCATGAACCTGGCCTGGGCAGCCGGAAACTCCGTCGGCCCGAGCGCCGGGGGGCTGCTGGCGGACCGCGCTGGTGACGCAGCGCCCTATCTCATCGCCAGCGCGCTCTGCCTAGGGACGCTTGGGGCGTCGCTCGTAGGGCTCAGGACGCGGGCGGCCGCCCGGTCGCGCTAGGACCCTCCGTCATGGTTGATGCCTAGCGGCGCGCGATGCGCTTCGAGCCGTCGCAGAGCGACGTCTGCAAGATTCGTCGGGCAGAGCCGCGCGCGTAGATCCTCCACCGCTCGCCCCGCAAGACGTGCAGGCTCACCGAGGTCACGACCCCGCCGCCGCCGGCGTACCGCCTTTCCCCGGTCGCGACTCGCACGACCTGCGGCCCGCTTCCCTTGAGATAACGGGTGACGCGGAACCGCTGGACGCCGGTCGCCGTCGCACTCTCGAGCGCGCGCCCTTCGAAGATCACGTGCGCGCTCGCTCGCTGCTGCGCAGCAGTCATCGGGATGCACGACGCATACGCCACGCCCGGAATCAGTCCCGCGGCGATCACCGCGCCGAGCAGGATCCCCTTGCTTCGCATGAAGGGAGTACGTCGCCGAAGGCGCATTGCGTCACAGTTTGCACGCTGGCAAGGTCACGCCGCGGAAACTGAGCAGCTGGAGTGTCCACGATCCGTACACGAAGCCTCACCGCCGTCGCGGTTTGCGGTCTCGCGATCCTCGTCGGTTGCTCCGGTGGCCGGCGCACTGTCGGCGAAGGAACTCCCGATCTCGAGGCCATGCGTGCGTTCGATCGCCACCCGCTCTACTGGGTGGGGAAGCGTTTTGAAAAGTGGGACCTCGAGCGCGTCGGGATCGGAAACAGCGAATTCGTCAGTTTCAGCTACGGCACCTGCGAGCTTCCGGCCGGCATCGACCCCGGCGGTTGCGCGGTACCACTGCAGATCCAGATTCAGCCGCTCTGCACGCATTTGGGCGCGGTCGCCCGCGCCCCGATCTGGCGTCGGCGCGAGGTACGCGGCGCGCCCGTCGGGACGATCGACAGCGCCCCCGTGATGTTCACGGACCGTGTGCAGATCAAGGTCTACCGCGGCCAAGGCTCCGATCCCGGCCTCGCGCTGCGCGCTCTTCGCGCGCTCCGTTCCGCCAATGCCGTCCAGCCTGTGGTTCACCTTCGCGACCCGATGCCCCCCGCGCCACTCGACGTGCTCGCCGGCTCCTCCCCCTGCGGAGTCCCCGGGCCGCTCGAGCTGGGCCGATGGGTGTGCGCGCCCCAGGTCGAGCGACGATCCTGTGCAGGCCCGACGGTGATCGGCGTTCGACACCTGTACGTCCTGCGCACACACTGCGGCATCTTCGACGCCTACTTCGCGGGGCGCCTCTGGCGCGCGACCCCGCCGCTCACCGACGGCTCGGGCAACCCACCACGCGGTTGGGACAATCCCGAACAGCTCGGGACGATGCGGCTTATCCGCAGCGACCTCGCCGAGTTCCGGGCTCGAGGCAAGAAGCTCGTCTCGCGCTTCACGCCCGCGCCGAGCGACCGGAAGGTCGTCGTGTGCGACTGACCGCCTAGCGCGCGACGCGGAAGCGCGGGGCGACGCGGAAGCGCGGCCCGACGAAGAGCAGCGTCCGCTCCGGCGCGACCGCCGAGCTGAGCTGCACGGCCGGGACGTACGTCCCCTTCAGGAGACCCGTCTTCGGCACCTTGACGATCCGGTTCCAGTACGCCTTGATCGTGCTCTGCTCGATCGCCTGCACCTGCGGGACGCCGCCGTCGGCGAGCGCGCGCGCGACGGCCTTTCGCGAGACCTGTCCCTTGCCTGACACGCGCACGACGCCAGAGAGGACCTGCACGTCCTCCTGTGCCGTCGCGGTCGCCCAGCTCGAGCGCTTGTAGGACTTCCACGAGAGGGATGCTCCGACCACCGAAGTCGTGTGACGCCACTGGACCGGGTTCCCGGTGCAGCGGCCGCCGGTCTCGGCGAGCGCCTGCTTGACCGCCGCGTAGGCGGGCCGTGCGGAGCCGTCCGCGCGCATCAGGCCGGACTGGAACCCTTCGAGTGCGCGCTCGTCGATCAGGTGGAAGAACAGGACGTCGGAGACCTGCGGGTCGCATGCGAGCCTGCGCACGACGCGGCCGTAGATGTCCGCCTGCACGTCCTCGGCCGCGGTCTCGACATTCTCGCTGCCGGTATACGCGGCGAGCGACCCTTGCGGCACGGCAGCCTGCCAGCCGACCTCGGTCACCCGCAGCGCAAGGCCGTCTTCGACCGTCGGCTGACCGGTGCCGTGGAAGCCGTCCCAGATCGCCTGCTTGATGCGGTCGAGGTTCGCGACGCTCGCGTTCGGCCATTGGGCGCCCTTGTCGATCGAGTCGGTCGAGTTGGCGGGATAGGGATGGAAGCCGAAGTCGTCCATGATCGGGCGGGTACGGCCGCTGGCGCGATACGCGGCGCCGGCGGCGGCGAGGAAGCGGACCGGGGACATCGAGATGTTGCTCGCGGCGTCCGGCTTGTCGTTGCCGCGGTGCGACAGCCCGAAGCCGATCACGCGGATCGCCGGGTTGACCCCCTTCAACGCGTCATAGCCGCCTGCGAGCAGCCCTACGTAGGCCGACGGAGAAGCGGGATTCCCGTTCTCGTCGAACTGCGGCTGCCAAAAGCGGGGCTGGTTGGGCTCGTTGCCGACCACGAAGTCCCGCACCTGCGGGTAGGTCGTGGCGAGCTGCTGCAGGAAGGCCGTGAACTGCGCGGCGGTCGTGAACGAACGGCCGATCGAGGCCGCCTGCCTGGGCTGAACCACGAAGATGAGCCGCACGCCGCGCGCGGTGGCCTGGGGGACAACCCGGTCGAGGAACGCCTTCTCGGGGATGGTCAGCGGCGAAGTGGGATCCCACGTCACCGTCATCGCGTTCTCGGAGAGGCCGAGGTCGCGCATCATGGGGAAGAAGGCAGCGCCGCCGTCGAGCGCGTACTTGGCGGCGTCGTCGGTGACCCCGAACGTGGACGCGCCGGAGGCGGCTCCCGCGAGGCTGAGCGCGCCGAGAGCGCACGAGATGACCGCAGTGATTCGTCCCACGCCGTGTCTGTATCGACGGCGGCGCAGGGGGCTTTAATAGCCCGTCTGAGGCTAGGTCAGAGCGGGCGCGAGGCCGTCGGCCTCGTGGCTCTTCGCAGAGCCGGTCAGCGTCCAGCGGACGGCGCCCAGAGCCCAGCCGAGCAGGGCGATGGCGAGCACGCCCGCCACGAGGATCCCGAAAATGAAATAGCGCTTCATCGCACTCACCGTACGCCCGTCGATCATCGCGCACATCGTCCGCGAAGTCCATCTGCGCTCGTCCTCAGGATGGAAATCGGTCTCCGCCCAAAGGATGAGGCCGCGACCGGCGGCGGTCCTAAGCCGACGCTACTCTTTTGCCCGCACGGGGCGTTAGCTCAGCTGGGAGAGCGCCGGCTTTGCAAGCCGGAGGTCGCCGGTTCGATCCCGGCACGCTCCATCGGCCTACCTGCGTAGCAATCGCGCGTTTGCATCTTGACTATTGATGGCAAATCGCGGAACGTTCAGGCATGTTGACTCCGCAAGACGCCCTCAAGGCGCGTCGGCTGAAGCAACTGGGGATCGTCAATCCGGCGCTGGCGATCGAAGCGGCCAAGAAGGCAGGGCTCGAGCTCGCCGTGGCCTGCGCTTTTCTCGAGCAGGAGTCCGGCGGCGGTCACAACGTCTTCGGCCACGACCGGGACGGCCGCGGCAACTTCATCTTCCCGGCGAAGGACGGCGTCGTGCCCGTCACGGAGCAGCTTTACAAGGAGTACAAGGCGCGCCGCGGGGCGGAGGGCAAGGGCGGCATGCAGGGCGTTGGGCCGCTGCAGCTGACGTGGTTCTCGTTTCAGGACGCGGCCGACAAGCAGGGCGGCTGCTGGAATCCGCGGGCCAACATGGCGGTCGGCTTTGCGCACGCGGCGGCACTGATCCGCCGCAACGGGATGCAGCTCGGGGTCAAGAGCTACAACGGCAGCGGGCCGGCCGCCGACCGCTACCTCGCGCAGATGCTGCCCCGCATCGAGAAATGGCGCCGGCAGCTGAAGACCCCGGCAAAGGCGCAGACCGGCACGGTCGTCAAGAAGAAGAAGCCGGCCAAGGTCATTCTCAACCCCCGCGATTGGTGGAAGAAGTTCGTCTACGGCGACGCCGATTGCGAGCGCCCGCTGCTCTGCGCGCTCGCGAACGTGGCCCAGGGCTATGGGCAGGGCGCGCGCGTCTTCGTCCGTTGCGGGACTCGGACGTTCGAGGAGCAAACGGCGCTCTATCGCATCTACCAGCGGGACGGGCGTCCGCTAACGGCGAGGCCCGGGACGTCGAATCACGAGGTGCGTCCTCCCGGCAAGGAAGGCTGTGCCGCCGACTGCCAGATCGTCTACGCGAACGGGTCGATGGCGGACATCGGCAACGACAAGAAGGCGCGTGAGCTCCTGAAGAAGCGCGGCCTCTGCCTGCCGGTCCCCGGCGAAGCCTGGCACGTCGAGCGGGGGACGGTCTGGAAGGCCTGAGGCGCGGCGGCCGACCGCTCTAGGAGCGGACGGTGTTCTGATGCCGGCGCCGTGCGCGCCGGGCCGGGACGTCCTCGTCGACCGACACCTCGACCGCCTGGGCGGCGCCTTCGGGCCCGCCGTTGTCAGTCCGCTCGAACGTGACTTTCACGCCGGCGCAGCGGCCAACCGGGGCCCGTCCGGGGGCGAAGCCGTTGCGGTGGACGTAGAGCCGCTCGTCGTCCTCAGTACGGATGAAGCCGAAGTTCTTCTTCTCGTTGAACCAGAGCAACTCTCCCCGCATGGCATCAGCCTTCCCGTCGAGGGGCGCGCAAGAGGTGCTCGCTCCGGTCTGACCACGGTAGCAGAGGAGCCTCGATTCGGACCCTTGGCAACGATGGGCGACAAGCGCGAGACTGCGCGCGCGATGGCTTTCCAGATCTTCATCAGCTACCGCCGCGACGATTCCTCGGGCTATTCGGGGCGGCTCTACGACGCGCTGTCGCAGCGCTTCGGTGACGAGTCGGTGTTCATGGACATCGACACGATCGAGCCCGGGGAGGATTTCACGGACGTGGTAGAGCGGCGGGTGGGATCCTGTGACGTACTCATCGCCCTGATCGGCGGCCACTGGCTCGGCGTGACCGACGGCGCCGGCCGTCCGCGCTTGCAGAACCCACAGGATTGGGTGCGGATCGAGCTGGAAACCGGCCTGCGGAGCATTCGAACGCACGTCATTCCGGCGCTGGTCCAGGACGTCGAGATGCCCGGGCCGGATCAGCTGCCGGAGTCGCTAGGCCCGCTTTCCGACCGCAACGCGATCGAACTCAGCGACGCGCGCTGGCACTACGACGTCGAACGACTCATTCGTCGCCTAGAGGAGCTCGCCGGATTGGCTCCCGCATCGGCGCCGCGGCCCGCGCGCCGCTCGAGGGCGCGCCCCCGCTGGCTCCTCCCTGCCATCGTCGCGGGAGTCGTTGCCGTCGCGGCGGCCGTCGCGGCAGTGCTTGCATTCACCGGAGGCGACGGGAGCTCTCCGGCGGACTACGTCCGCACCGTCGATGCGCAACTAACGCGGTCGGCGGCCGAGAAGGTCGACCTCCCTGGCCTCGTCTTCCAGGTCGAGAACAAGTTCAGAGCGCAGACGTCTGCGATGGGCGAGATCGACCGGATCATCAGGCAGCGGACCCGCCTGCTCGACGATCTGCCGACGGACCCGCCAGCGCCGTTTCGGGAGGCGCACCGCCTCCTCCGCGCGTCGATCGTCGCAGCGCTCGCCGAAGATCGCGCTGTGCGGGACTGGGCCCGCGCGGTCTATGCGCAGGCGCCTTCCACCGACACGCTCGAAGCGGAGATGCTGCGCCTCGGAAGAGACGCAAGCGAGCTCAGGCAGGACTTCATAACGGAGTACAACCGCGTTCGTCGGGCCGAGCTCGGCCTGACCGAGACCTTCGTGAATTACTGATGTGTCGGCGGCGTGCGCGCTCCCTCGTGGAAGCGCGCACGCGAGAGCTTCGCTAGGCGGCTTGGCGCTCGAGCCGCTCTTCGGTGCGGGCTCGCGCGACGATGTGCTCTCGGTCGCCGAAGCGCAGAAGTGCCTTGAGCGCGCGCTGCTCGGCCCAGAGGCCGTCGAGCTCCCCGGCGATCTCCTTCAACTCAGCGGCGAGCGCGGGATCGTGACCCTGGCTCAGCTGGTGGTAGACCTCGGCGCGGCGTTCGCTCGCCCGGTCGATCTCCCTGTGGATGTCCTCGAACGTTCTCATGCCCGTAAAAACGTTGGACCCCGCGCGCGCATTCCA
>JALZOQ010000062.1 GCA_030913835.1 Actinomycetota bacterium
CGCGTCACCGGCGCCTGTCGGATCGACGCGGCCCTTTGCGGCCCGTGCCGTGACCCGTTCGAGCCTCCCGTCCACGACGACGAGCGACCCGCGGGAGCCGAGGGTGACCACGACCTCGGGAACGCCAAGGCTCGCCAGCGACGCCTCGTCGAGGTCGCCGACGAGCACCTCGGCCTCCTCCTCCGCCAGCTTCAGCACCGAGACGAACCGGAGCAACTCCGGCTCGAACTCGGCGTCGAGCCGCAGCGACCCGACCTCGGGGCGGCGCACCAAGCCCTGTCCGTCGAACGAGAGCCGTCGGCCGCGGGCGAGCTCGGCGAGCGTGTCGGCTGAGAAATCCGAGCGCAGGAGCGGCGCGGCGTGCACCCAGTCGGCCCGGCCGATCGCGTCACCGGCCCAGCTGCGCACGTCCTCGGGCGTCCACGGGTCGCCCACCGCCTCGACGCGCATGAGGCGCCGCTCGCCCTCGTAACGGAACGAGAACGTCGTCGTCACCGAGCTCGCCCGCCAGGTAACCGGGACCCCGAGAGCCGCCAGCTTTGGGACGAAGGCCCGGCGATCCTCCGGCGAGCAGCGCACCGCGAGGGCCGAGCGGCGACCGAGCTCGCGCAGCGCCCGGGCGGCGTAATACGGGCCGCCGCCAACCCGTGGCGGGGTCCGACCGACGATGTCGCGCGAGAGATTCCCGATCACGCCCAGCGGCCGCACCGCCGTAGTCTCGGCTACGGGAGCGCGACGCGACGGCGCATGACCGAACCCGCGACCAGCGCGAGCAGGAACGCGGCTGCGAAGCTCGGCAGCGACGCGCCCCCGAACGGCAGCGCGTTCGGGTGCGCGCGCTCGACCACGTCCGTCCACCAGGACGGGCCGACGGGGGCGAGCCACTGGTAGAGCGCGAAGCCGGCAAGCCACGCCGCAATCAGCCCGGGCCGGATCGCCGGGCCGCGGAAGAACACATCAGGCTCGTAGTGACGGCCGGCGAGGAGCCAGTCCGCGAGCAGGACGCCGAAGAGCGGCACGAAGAAAGACCCAAGTAGGAACAGGAAGTCCTGGTAGTTCTGCAGGTCGATGAGCAGCGCGCCGACGGTCGCGACCGCGGCCACCCCGCCGACGAGCAGTCGCTGGGGCACGCCGGGCAGCGCATTCTGCAGCGACACGGCCCCGGAGTAGACGTTGGCGAAGGCCTCGTCTGTCTCGTCCACCGTCAGCGCAAGGAGGGCGAGGATCGACGCGAGCCCGCCGGCGGCGACCGCGGCGGGGATCGCAGCCGCGTCGCCGAGGTCGCGCGTGAGGAACAGGATCGCCCCCAGCAGGAACAGGCCCACTGCGGGCAGGAGGTAGCCGAGCCCGACGCCCCAGAACGCGCTCCGCCGATCGCGCGAGAAGCGCGTGTAATCGGCGGCGAGCGGCGTCCAGGAGACGATGCTCGCGAGCACGAGGTCGACCCCGGGCCAGAACGCGTCCTCTCCCGTCCCCGGTTTCGACCAGAGCGAGCCGACATCCTGTTCGTTGACGGCCCACCAGGCGAGGTACGCGAGGGACGCGATGACGAAGTAAACGGCGAACTTGCGCACGTACCGGCGGACGAAGCCAACGGGTCCGAGCAACGCGAGCGCGGTCGCGATCGCGCCCATCACGATCGTCCAGGCCGGCTTGGCGCCGAAACCGAAGATCTCCTCGGAGAGCGCGCTCGCTGCCGTCGCGATGATGATCAGCTCGAAGATCGACCACCCGAGGCACTGCAGGACGTTGAGCCCGGTCGGAAGCAGCGATCCACGCCGCCCGAGCGGCGCGCGCAGCACGACCATGGCCGGGACGCGCGCGTCGGCTCCGATCATCCCGGCGAGGCCGAGCATCGCGTTCCCGACGATCCCGGCGACGAGAATCGCCGCGAAGGCCTCGCCGAGCGAGAGCGCCGGCACGAGGAACGCGCCCGCGACGATCACGAGCAGCGAGACGGACAGGTTGCCCCAAAGCAGGAACGTGTCGACGAAGCCGAGCACCCGCAGGCGCTCCGGGACGGGCTCGATACCCCAGTTAGGCGTGTCCATTTCGCACTCCCTTCGCCGGTCCTAACCGGATCAGGTTCAACGGGTGTGATCTCAGCCCCGCGCGGGGCACCCCGGTCGACAGGAGGCTACCGAACGGGAGCGGGGCGGAGCACCCGGAGCCCGCGTGGGATCCACCAGAGCGCCAGGCCGAGCGCGAGCGCGTACGCGAGGTTGAGCTCGAAGCCGACGATGCCGACGAGCAGCGCGAGCGTCCAGTTCCACGTGCCGCGGAGGTCGCTGAGGAGTCCGATGTGGAGGAGCCCCGCCGTGGCGAGCAAGCCCGCCAGGATCGGCAAGGGGAACGCGCCGAGCACCGCAGCCAGCCCCGACCCGGCTGTCACCGCGATCACGAGCAGCGCCGTTCCCATCGCCGCCGGAGCCCCTGCAGTACGCGCGCCGAAGGCGTAGTGCGCCGTCATCCCGCCGGCGCCGTGGCAGACCGGCATTCCGCCGATCGCGCCTGCAAAGAGGTTCGCGCTGCCGAAGGTCGTCGCAAGGCGCCCGGGCCGGACACGCACGGCGGCCTCCTGGCCGAAGTACTTCCGGGCCGCGTCGGCGGTTGCGAGGCACGAGTTGGCGAACGACAGCGGGAGCTGGGGAATCGCAAGCACCACGAAGGCTGTCCAGAGCGTCGCTCCGTCGAACGAGGGCATCTGGATCGGCGACGGGC
>JALZOQ010000087.1 GCA_030913835.1 Actinomycetota bacterium
CGACGGCGAGCGCTGGCAGCAGACGTTGTCGCCGCTCCTCGCCACGCCCGCGAACCGGACGGCGCTCTTCCTCGGGCGCGCCCTGCCCGTGCTGGCGAACGCGGCGTTCGTCTCGGCGTTCACATTCGCCGCCGGCGGCCTGCTGCTCGGCTACCACCCGCCGCTCGCGGCGGTGCCGGAGCTGGCGCTGATCATCGTGCTCGCCGCGTTCTCCTGCACCGGGCTCGGGATGGTGACGGGCTCGGTCGCGCTGCGCATCCGCGACATGCCGATCATGGCCAACCTAGTCATGGCCGGGCTCCTGATCTTCTGCGGTACGAACGTGCCCCTCGACGCATTGCCGGGCTGGATGTCAGCCGTGGCGCAGGCGCTCCCGCTCACGCACGCGATCGAGGCCGCGCGACGCGTGGCGGAGGGCGCGTCGCTGGCGGCGGTCCAAGGGCTCGTAGCGAAGGAGGTCGGCCTCGGGCTCGCCTACCTCGTCGTCGGCTTCGGCCTCCTCCGCTGGTTCGAGGTCGAAGGCCGAAGGCACGCCACGCTCGACCGGGTCTGACACTCGTCCCGGTCTGACAGGCATCCTGGCTGGATGCACGCGCTACGGCTCCTGGGGAAGGGCTGGCTCTTTCACGTCAAGGGCCTGACTGCATCGGGCTTCTTCGTCCTGACCTCCGTGATCCAGCCCGTGATCTTCGCGTCGCTCGCGTTCTTCATGTTCGAGGCGGGGGCGCGCCCGGGGACGCTCCTCTACGTCGCGCTCGGCGCAGGGCTCATGGGCGTCTGGTCGTCGACGCTCTTCGGTGCGGGCGGGGCGATCCAGTGGCAGCGCTGGCAGGGGACGCTCGAGCTGACGGTCTCGGCCCCCGCGCCGTTCCTGCTGGTCATGATCCCGATGACGATCTCGGCGGCGTCCATCGGGCTCTACTCGATCGCCGCGACGCTCCTCTGGGGCAGGGTCTTCTTCGGCGTTCCACTCCACTTCGAGCACCCGTGGCTGTTCGCGCTCGCGCTGCCGGCGACGCTGCTCGGGCTCGGCTTGCTCGGTCTCGTGATGGCGTCCACGTTCATCCTGTACCGGCAGGCGAGCGCCTTCCAGAACCTGCTCGAGTACCCGGTTTGGCTGGTGACCGGTCTGCTCATCCCGGTTGCGCTGCTGCCGGCGTGGGTCGAGCCGATCGGCTGGGTGCTCTCGCCCTACTGGGGCATGCGTGCGATCCGGGAAGCCGCGCTCGGCGGTGATCCGCTCGTCCCAATCGGGATGTGCGTCGGGCTCGCGGCGATCTATCTCGTGCTCGGCGCGGTCTTCCTCGCGAACTTCGAGCGCCTTGCGCGCAAGCACGCCACGCTGTCGCTCACGTGAGGCAGTTCCTGCGCGTCTTCTTCGTCGGCGGGGCGATCAGCTACCGCGCGCTCTTCAACTGGATCAGCCCCGTGATGTACGCGACGACGATGCTCGGAAGCCCGCTCTTCCAGGTGCTCTTCTTCGCATACCTCGGCCGGTTCAGCGGACTGCAGGACGACACGTTCTTCGTCGTCGGAAACGCCGTGCAGATCTGCTCCATGGCCGGGATCTACGGGATGACGATGGCGATCGCGAACGAGCGGAACTTCCAGACGCTCTCGCCGCTGCTGGCGACCCCAGCGAACCGGCTGGCGCTCTTCCTGGGGCGGGCGCTGCCGAACATCGCCAGCGGTCTCGTCGTGTCGACGTTCGGGTTCGGGGTCGGACTGCTGTTCCTCGACTTCCACCTCTCGTGGGGGCAGGTGCCGGCGCTGGCGGTCGTCCTCGCCGTCACGGTCTCGGCCTGCACGTGCCTCGGCCTGCTGCTCGGCTCGATCGGGCTGCGGGCGCGGGACGTGTTCTTCATCTCGAACCTCGTCTACTTCCTGATGCTGCTCTTCTGCGGCGTGAACGTGCCGCTGGACGCGCTGCCGAGGTGGATGGCCGCGATCGGCCGGTCGGTGCCGCTCACGCACGGGATCGAGGCGGCGCGCGAGATCGCCCGCGGCGGCTCGCTCGGCGATGTCGGCGGGCTCATCGTGACCGAGGCGGCGATCGGCGTCGTCTATGCCGCCGTCGCGTTCGGGCTCTTCCGTTACTTCGAGTACGAGAGCCGGCGCAGCGCCTCGCTCGAAACGATGTAGTCGGCGCCGGCCTCTTCCCGGAAGTCCCCGCTCCAGGGACTGTCCCCTGCCCTGTCCCATGGCGCCTCGTCTAGGGACAGTCCCTGGACGTGTCTGTCAATCGAGCGGCCACACGGGATCGCCGACGCGGACGCGGCCGGGCGTGACGACTTGGCCGTAGACGCCGAAGTCGATCTCCCGCGTGTGCGGATTCTGGCCGCGGTACGCCTTGATTGAGCGCAGCGAGTCGAAGTCGCGGAGGCCCGTGTCCGGCGACTGCGTCGTGATCGCGCACCGGCCCACCTGGCCGTTGACCCGCACGCGCGCCTCGCCGATCTCGACCTCGCCGCCGATCCACGTGTCCTCTTCGTGCGGCTCGCAGCCGGCGAGCGCAATCGTCATCCGGAAGCGGCGCGCGTCGACGGGCTCGCCCGAGCGGCGGGAGAGCTCTTCGACCGAAGCGTCGGAGAGCAGCGTTTACGCCACCGCCGTTGCCGCGGTCGACGCCGTCGCCGTGACGGTCGGCACGGACTAGGCGCAAGGGCCGTCCCACGTCCGCGGAGACCGCGTCCGCCCAGGGCCCGCGGACGACGTGGCCGGCGACGCCGCGCCCATAGAAGTCCGTCTCGACCGGCCCGTCCACCTCCACCGTCCCGGCAACGTCGGAGCCGTCGGGCAGCCGCAAGACGAGCTCGTCGGTCGCGGCGAGGTACCGCGCCGAGAAGCGGACGAGCGGTCCGTGGCGCAGGGCTCCGAACCGCAATCCCTCCTCGTCGATGAGGTAGAAGCGACGGTCCTCGGCCACACCCGCGTCGCCGAGAATCACTTCGTCCGGGTGCCAGACCGCGAATCCCTTCACGGGCGTGACCGAGAGACGTGAAACCTGGATCACGCAGGCAGCGTAAAGACGGCGAAGCTCTCACCGGTGACGTGGACGGCTACGTTGTGGACGGGAACGCCGTCGATCGAGCCGTTCGGACTCCCCTCGTGCGCGTGCCCGTGCAGCACGAGGTCAGGCCGGTGCTCGGCGATCGGGGTCGCGAGGCGCTCGGCTCCGAGGACGAG
>JALZOQ010000088.1 GCA_030913835.1 Actinomycetota bacterium
GTTGGGAGGACGCTGGTGCATCCGCGCCGGCCGCTCCGTCGGATGCTTCGGCTTCGGGCCCCGGGGACGCCACCGCCATCCCAGCGCCGTCCGCCCCGGCCGGCCAGGACAAGCAGGCCAGCCAGGAGTGGGTCCAGCAGAAGGCGGTCAGTCGCCTGAAGCGCGCGATCAAGGCACGGCCGGCGAAGCTCGACCCGGAGGTCTCGATGCCCGGCACGTCCGCGGTCGTCTGGCTGAACCGGGCTATGCCGGATCCGACGCCGGCCGCGAAGCGGCTCACCGGTCCGTTCGCTCATGACCTCACCGTCACGTCGAAGAAGGCCGGCGCCGACTGGGCGCTCGTGCTCGGCGTGCTCCGGGCGTCGGGCGCCGAGGGCCGGGTTCCCGCCGGTCACGCGACCCTCCGCGGTCTCGCAGTCCGCCTGGCGAACCTGAAGGCGAACGGGAAGGACGCCAACGACGCCGTGTTCGCTCTCACCGGCGATTCGATGCTGGCCGAGAAGGCGGTTGCGCTGTCGCACTACAACCGCGCCGTCGGGCTGTGGGCACTCGTCCACGGTCTGGAGGCCGCGAAGCAGGCGATGACCAAGCGCCTCCTCGCCGACGCGCGGATCGACGTCTACGTCGGCGGCCGCGAGGATCTGGCCAACGGCAAGATCAACGTCCGCGTGGTCGCCCTGATGGCGTACTTCGCGGAGTCGTTCGGGCAGGTCACCGTCTCGTCCCTCGAGGCGGGCCACGGAATGTTCGCCCGCCCCGGCGTCGTCTCGGCCCACATGTACGGCCTCGCCGTGGATGTCTCGGCCGTCGGCAACATGACCGTCCAGGGCAACCAGGAGCCCGGTGGGATCACCGAGCAGGCCGTTCGCGCGGTTCTGCTGCTCCCGAGCGAGCTCCAGCCGAAGCAGGTCATCTCGCTGCTCGGACTGGGCGGGGCGTCGTTCCCGCTCCCGAACCACGCCGACCACGTTCACGTCGGCTATTAAAACGTGGGGGAACCCCAGGGTTCCCCCACGAGCCCGCTCCTTCTTGGCTCGCCGGGACCGCCGCAAGGTGGCTCCCGGCGGGCTAAGCCCGCCTCCGCCGGCGACGCGTAGCTTTCCATCCTGGTGAAGTCCTCGCGCATCACAGCTACCGATGGACGCGTCGTCTGCGAGCGGTGCCTTATCGCTGACGGCGCGCTCTCCCGGATGCGGGGGCTTCTGGGGCGGAAGGAGTTGCCGAGTGGGGACGGGATCCTGCTCCGGCCCGCCGGGTCGGTGCACACCTTCTTCATGCGCTTTCCGATCGACGTCATGTTTCTCGATCGCGAGCTTCGGGTGCTCGACATCGCTGCTGAGGTTCGGCCCTGGCGCACGCGGGGCGCGCGCGGGGCGAAGGCGGTTCTCGAGTTGACCGCCGGCGAGTGCGCGCGCCGTGGGCTCGAGGCGGGCGACCTCCTCACTCTGGGCGACTGAGGCGCGCCAACGGCCTCCGAACCGTCCTTGCGCAGACAGGACCGAGTAGCAAGTCTTCAGGCGTGTTCGCCTACCTGACTGCGCGGATCGCCTGGGCCGTCGCGCTGTTCTTCGCGATCACGATGGTCACGTTCGTCATCTTCTTCGTTCTGCCGCAGCCGCAGGTGCGCGCGCCCGGCCGGGGTGCGAACGCCGCCGACATCGACATCCGCAATGCGCTGCGCCTGCACGGCTCCGTTACGCAGCAGTACTGGCAGTTCACGTCCGGGTTCGTCCGCCATGGCTCCCTGGGGCGCTCGTACTTCAACCGCCAGCCGGTGACGTCGATCATCCGGCGCGCCGCTCCGGTGACGCTCTCCCTCGTGCTCGGCGGGGCCGTCATGTGGCTCCTGCTCGCGGTGCCGATCGGGGTTCTGTCGGCGCTTCGGCCGCGCTCGCTGCTCGACCGCGCCGGGATGATCTTCGTCCTGATCGGCGTCTCGGCCCATCCGCTGTGGCTGGGGTTGATCCTGTCGTACCTGCTCGGCTTCCGGCTCGGCGCCTTCCCCAAGAGCGGCTATTGCGACCTCTTCGATCCCTCGACGCGCTGCGGCGGGCTGACTCAGTGGTCGTACCACCTCCTCCTGCCCTGGTTCACGAGCGCCCTGCTCTTCGCGGCGTTGTACGCGCGGATGATCCGCGCCAGCGTGATCGAGACGCTCGACGAGGACCACGTGCGCACAGCGCGGGCAAAGGGAGCGAGCGGCTTTCACGTGATCCGGACGCACGTGATCCGCAACGCGATGCTCCCCGTCGTGACCATGGTCGGCATGGACGTCGGGTGGTTCCTGACCAACGCGATCTTCGTCGAGACGGTCTTCGGCCTCCCGGGAGTGGGTGGGCTTCTTCGCAGCAGCATCGCGAGCCGCGACCTGCCGGTCATCCTCGGGATCGTCATGTTCACGACGACGACGATCCTCCTGATCAACCTGCTCATCGACGTGGTCTACGCGCTGATCGACCCGCGGATCCAGACGTCGGAGTTCGCCGCCGCCGGAGGCCGTCGCAGGCGCGATCCGGCGACACCCGTCCCGGTCGGCACGGCGGCCTCCTCCGCCAACTAGGCGTGGTCGAGGTCAACGGCACGCGCGTGCGGCTTCGCTCGGTCACGCTCGAGGACGTGGAGCCGCTTGCCGCGGCTGTCGATTCCGATCCGACGAACCTCGGCCCGGGCGGGGAGGCCGCGCGCGAGCGGCTGCGGAAGCAGGTCGAGCGTAATCCGACGCTGGACGACGGCGGCTTCGTGGATCTCGCGATCGAGGCCGACGGACGTCTGGTCGGCAACATCCAGGCGCGCATGCCGCGCCAGGCGTTTCCGGGCGGTGTGTGCGAGATTGGCATCTCGCTGTTCCCGGACGCTCGCGGCCACGGCTACGGCCGCGACGCGGTCACGTTGTTCACCGAGTACCTGTTCGGCGAAGGCGTCGACCGCGTCCAGGCCTCGACGTCCGCCGACAACGCGGCCATGCGCCGCGTCCTGGAGCTTGTGGGCTACCACTTCGAAGGAGTGCTGCGCTCCTACGGCCCGGCGCCCGACGGCGGGCGCGAGGACTACGCGATGTACGCGGCCATCCGCGGGGACCGGCTCCTCGGTTCTCAGAGCTCTGAGGGCTCTTAGCCCAAACTTAGGCGCTTCTGCTTGTGTAGTGCTCTGACGAAACCCGAGCGAAGGAGCGAGCGGTGAGCGAGCACCCCGACGAACGTCCCGTCCCGACCCCGGCCGAGGCACAGGAGCGCCTCGAACAGGCGCTCTTCGAGATCCGCCGCGTGATCACCGGCCAGGACGCAATGCTCGAGCGAGTCCTCGTCTGCCTGCTGGCTCAAGGCCATCTCCTGATCGAGGGCGTCCCGGGTCTCGCGAAGACGCTGACGATCAAGACGACCGCCGGAGTGCTCGGTGGAACGTTCTCGCGGATTCAGTTCACGCCGGACCTCGTCCCGTCCGACCTCGTGGGGACGCGCGTGTACCGGGCGGGCGACAGCGTGTTCGACACCGAGCTCGGCCCCGTGTTCTGCAACTTCCTCCTCGCGGACGAGATCAACCGGGCGCCGGCCAAGGTCCAGTCCGCTCTGCTCGAAGTCATGCAGGAGCGCCAGGTGACGATCGGGCACGAGACCTACCCGGTGCCGGAACCCTTCCTCGTCATGGCGACCCAGAATCCAATCGAGTCCGAGGGCACGTACCCGCTACCCGAGGCTCAGATCGACCGCTTCATGCTGAAGATCGTAATCGGCTATCCCGAGCACGACGAAGAGCTGGCGATCGTCCAGCGGCAGCTCGTAAAGCCCCCGGACCTGCGCGAAGCCCTCTCCCTGGCGAAGCTCGAGGCCCTGCAGCGCGCGGTCTTCGCGATCTACGTCGATCCGGCGCTGGTGAGCTACGCGGTCGATCTCGCGACCGCGACCCGCGATCCGGCTTCCCGCGGCCTCGGCGATCTGGCCGGCTATATCTCGTTCGGCGCGAGCCCGCGCGGTCCGATCAGCCTCGTGCAATCGTCCCGAGCGCTCGCCTTCTTGCGGGGCCGCGACTACGTGCTCGCCGAGGACCTGACCGCACTCGCGAAGGATGCGCTGCGACACCGGCTCGTCCTCTCCTACCAGGCCCTGGCGGAGGAGGTCAGCGCGGACACGATCCTCGATTCGGTGCTCGCCGCCGTCCCGGCTCCCCAGATCGACCTTGCGCGGGTTTCGGTGGCATGAGCGCGCTCGGCGTCCTGCGCCGGACTCCGACGCCGGACCGGCCGGGGCCGGGTCCCCTCCCCGGGGCACTGCTTCGCGCGCTCGACGTGACCATCGGCCGCCGGATCGAGGGCGTGCTCGCGGGTGACTATCGGGCGTCGCTCCAGGGTGACGGGACGGAGCTGGCTCAGCTGCGCCCGTACGTTCCCGGAGACGACGTGCGGCAGATCGACTGGAACGTGACCGCCCGTACCGGCGAGCCGCACGTTCGCGTCCACCTCGCGGAGCGGGTCCTCAGCGCCTGGCTCGTGCTCGACACGTCCCCTTCGATGGCGTTCGGGACGGCGGACCGGCGTAAGGCGGACGTCGCGGAAGGAGTCGCGATCGCGGTCGGCCACCTCGCGACGCGGCGAGGGAACCGCCTCGGGATCGTGACGTTCGGGGACGCGAGGCCGCAGTCACTTCCGCCACGCCAAGGCCGCGCGGGCTTGATCGGGCTCCTCGGCGCGTTGCGGGACGAGCCCGCGGGCGGACGGGTGGGGGAGACGTCGCTCGGC
>JALZOQ010000045.1 GCA_030913835.1 Actinomycetota bacterium
CTCTTGGACCGGCCCGTCGAGCTCGATCTCCCAGAGCTCATCGTCTATCCAGCCGTGCAGGTCGGTGCGCCGGCACGCGTGGATGCCGTTGCGACAGCTCTCGAGCTCGCCGTCGGCCTCGACCCAATCGCCCGGGCCGTCCGCATTTGGTGTGGGCCAGCGAAACTGACTGAAGCGGCCGACCGCACCTGTGCGGAGAAACTTGTAGGCGATCAGCGGATGTCCTTGCGCCAGTCCCGGAAGGCCTCGACGAGCGCGTAACGCACGTTCGCGGGCAGCTCGTCCTCCTCGATCTTCTTGCCCAGCTCGACGGTGTGCCGGAACTGGTCGAAGTAGTTGCGGCATGGCGGACAGATCGCGACGTGCTCCTCGAATCCGAGCCTGCGCTCTGCCGGCATCGATCCTTCGAGGTAGTCGGTGACGAGCTCGACGATCTCCCGGCAGCCGAGGGGCTCGGATCGGATCATGCCGCCTCGCTCCCGAAGTACTCGGCGAGAGCTCCGCGCGCACGCGCGCGTGCGCGATGGAGCAGTACACGCTGATTCTCAGGTGTGATGTCGAGAAGCGTGCAGACCTCGTCGGCGGACCAGTGTTCGATATCTCGCAGCGTAATCACCAGCGCATGGCGCGCGGGAAGCTCGGCGATCGCTGCCCGGAACGCGGCCGTCGCCTCGGTTGAGGCGAGATGCTCCTGGGGGTGCGTGCGCCAGTCCTCCACCACCGTCGACCAAGCGCCCGGCCAGCGAGGGTGCGCCGCGGGGAAGAACTGGCCGGGGTCCACTGAAGCATCGAGCGATTGTTCGTGTGGATCGGCAAAGGGGATCGTTCGTTGCTCCCGCTGCGCACGGCGGCGCGCGCAGTTGCCGAGGATCACGAAGATCCACGTCCTGAGCGAAGAGCGCCCCTCGAAGCGGTCGAGTCCGCGGAGCACGTTCACCCAGGCGTCCTGAACGATCTCCTCCGCGAGGGAGCGGTCCCGAACGTACAGCCTGGCGACACGGAGCATGGCCGGCCCGTGGCGGTCGACGAGCTCGCTGAATGCTGCCTCGCTACCGGCCCGCAGCCTTTCGAGCAGCGCGGTATCCGCCGACGCGTGGGTCTGGCCCGAAAGCTCTGTCCGGCTTGGTGATTTCATCAAAGGAGACCCCGTGTCCAGCAATTTGCCAACTCTGTGTAACGCCGAAACCTCGAGCGGTATCGGTCACTACAGATGCCGAATCTCACGAAAGCGATCACCGATGAGGAACTGATCGGCCGGATGGCGGCCGGCGAGGAGGCCGCGCTTGCCGAGCTGCACGCGCGCCACCACCGCACCGCTTATGCAATCGCTCTGCGCGCCTTGGCCGACAGAGCGCTCGCGGAAGATGCCGTCCAAGAAGCGTTCCTCGATCTGTGGCGAGGCTCGGCCAGATGGGACCCTGCGCGGGCCAAGCTCTCCACCTGGATTTGCGTGCTCGCCCACCGGCGCGCCGTCGACATCGCGCGGCGCGAGGCGCGCCGGGAGACCGCTCCGGAGCAAGCCGAAACGTGGGCAGCCGACGCCTACACGACGGAGGAGCTCGTCGTCCTCCGCGAGGATCGGCGCGACGTGCAGAGCGCTCTGGAGCAGCTCACCGCCACGCAGCGCAACGTCATCGAGCTCGCGTATTACGGCGGGCTCAGCCAGGTCCAGATCGCACGGACGCTCGAGATTCCGCTCGGCACAGTGAAGAGCCGCGTCTTCGAGGCGCTCAGCTCGCTCAGGGAGCTTCTACCCGCCCCGCATCTTCAAGGAGCCATCGAATGACGACAGCGAGGAGTCCACGATGCAAACCGTTCTGAGCCCAGCTTCGCCCGGGCCGGTCGTGCGCGACGCCGCGCGCATGCCCGCCGACGTCGCCGCAACGATGATCGCCGACAGCCTCAGCGCGCTGGGGGCGGACGCGGGCTTCGTGGCCACGGTCGACCCGGATCACGGTGCGCTCGAGATCGCCCGGATGACTCCGTATGCCCGGCATCCCGTTCGGTTCACGCTGCCGCGCGAGGCCCCGTACCCGCTGGCGGAGGCGATCCGAACGCGCGAGCCGCTATTCATCGAGAACAACGACCAGCTGAAGTGCGACAACCCCGGCCTGGTCCGGATCCGCTCGGAGGATCACTCCTGCGCGACCGTCCCCCTGCTCGACGAGTCGGGTGAGCTGCTCGGAGCGCTCAACCTCGGCTTCGACGAGCCACGCGCGTTCAGCGCACGGGATTACGAGCTGATCGACCTCCTCGCGCGCCACTGCTCAGAGGCGATGAGCCTTGCGCACCAACTTGAGGCTGAGTTCCGCCGGTAGAAGGCTTGACACGCCGGGCGGCACCGTTCAGCCTCGGCGCAAGGTGGCGGAGGCGACCACAGCGAGCACGGACATCACGGTCGAGGAGCTCCAGCTCGCGGCCCGTAACCACGCGCTCCCGCTCGAGGCGCTGCGCCGCCCGATCACGCCGATCGGCCTGCACTACCTCCTGATCCACTTCGACATCCCCTTCGTGGACGAGCAGAGCTGGCGGCTCGAGGTGGGCGGCAGCGTTGCGACGCCGCTCGACCTCGGCCTGGACGAGCTCAAGGCCAGGCCCGCTCGGACCGTCGTAGTCACGCTCGAATGTGCAGGCAACGGCCGCGCCCTGCTGGCCCCTCGCGCGCTCAGCCAGCCCTGGCTGATGGAGGCGGTGGGCACGGCAGAATGGACGGGTACGCCGCTCGCCCCGCTCCTCGAAGAGGCCGGGCTCCTACCGGAAGCCGTCGAGGTCGTCTTCACCGGGCTCGACCGGGGCGTCCAGGGCGACGTCGAGCACGCGTACGAGCGCAGCCTGCCGCTCGACGAGGCGCTGCGGGACGACCTGCTCCTGGCCTACGAGATCAACGGCGAGCCGCTGCCACCGCAGCACGGCTTCCCGCTCCGGCTGGTCGTGCCCGGCTGGTACGGCATGACCCACGTGAAGTGGCTCCGCTCGATCACGGTCGTCGACGAGCCGTTCCGCGGTTGGCAGCAGGACGTCGCGTACCACCTGCGCGAATCGGACGAGGAGCAGGGCACTCCGGTGACGAGGATCCTGCCGCGGTCGCTCATGGTGCCGCCCGGGATCCCCGAGTTCCTGTCGCGCAGCCGCCTCCTCACCGCCGGCCCGTGCCGGCTGGAAGGGCGCGCCTGGTCGGGCTGGGGGCCGATCGAGCGAGTCGAGGTCAGCGTGGACGGTGGAGGCAGTTGGGGGGACGCGACCCTCGGCGACGCGCCGTCCGAATTCGCCTGGCGGGGCTGGAGCTTCGACTGGGACGCCGAACCCGGCGAGCACGAGCTTTCGTGCAGGGCGACCGACGCGACGGGCCACACGCAGCCTCTGAGCCCGGAGTGGAACTACGACGGCTTCTGCAACAACGCCGTCCAGCGCGTCCGGGTCACCGTCTCGGACGAGTAGCGTGGTCGACCGCGAGCGGACGCTCGAGAAGCTCCGCGAGATCTGCCTCGGCCTGCCCGAGGCGAGCGAGCGGCTCTCCCACGGCGCGCCCAGCTTCTT
>JALZOQ010000101.1 GCA_030913835.1 Actinomycetota bacterium
CGCTCGTAGGCTGGGAGGACGGCCGGCCGAGCCTGGCTTGGAGGCCCGTGACGATGACCAAATGGACGCCACAGGAACGGAAATATTGAGAGGAAGTACTGATGGCCACTGAACAGACGGCCCACAAGCCGGCGGCGACGATGGACGTTGCGCTGAAGATCTGGCGGTACTCGAGCGCGACCGGCGAGCGCGAGCTGAAGCTGTACGAGCTCGAGGCGCCCGAGTGGGTGACGCTGCTCGACTGCCTCGACATCGTGAAGGACCGCCTGGACGGCTCGCTCGCCTACCGCAAGAGTTGCCGGATGATGATCTGCGGCTCCTGCGGGATGCGGATGGACGGCGCGGCCGTGCTCGCGTGCAAGACGCGGATGTACGACATCGTCCAGTCAGGCCATGTCCCGGTGATCTCGGCGATGGGCAACCTCCCGATCGTCAAGGACCTCGTCGTCGACATGCAGCCCTTCTGGGACAAGTTCCACGCGGTCAAGCCCTGGCTCCAGCCCGGCTACGAGGCGCCGGCCGACGGCAAGGAGTACATCGTCTCGCAGGAGAAGATGAACCCGATCCACAAGGAGTCGCTCTGCATCAACTGCGGCTGCTGCGTCTCCGAGTGCATCTCGATGGAGTCCGATCCGGAGTTTCTCGGCCCGCAGGCGCTCGCGAAGGCGTTCCGTTTCGTCGGCGACCCTCGCGACCAGGCCGACGTCGACCGCCTCGAGGATCTGAACTCCGAGCACGGGATCTGGGACTGCACGCGCTGCTACTTCTGCACCGAGCGCTGCCCGAAAGGCGTAGATCCGCGCGACGCGATCGCGAAGCTCGGCGCCGAGTCGGTCAAGGAAGGGATCGACCGCGACATGGGCGCGAAGCACGCGAAGTGGTTCGTGCAGTCGGCGAAGACGACCGGTTGGCTCCGCGAGACCGAGCTCGTGCCGAAGACGCAGGGCGTCGTCTCCGCGATCAAGCAGACGCGCTTCGCGATCACGCTCGCGCTCAAGGGCAAGGTGCCGCCGCCGATCCCGCCGCACGTGGCCCAGGACGTGGACGAGTCGCGGAAGCTCTACGACCTCGTCAAAGAGCAGGGCCGTGACGGCGCCGCTGGCATCGTTCAGGGCGAGCGTGGCCTGGCGCGCAGCGAGTACGAGCACGAGACCGCCGGCGATTCCGACCATGTCCCTGCCAGCCGCATCGCGGCCGAGGTGACGCCCGGAGAGGAGCCGCCGCATGCCGAGGGCTGAGATCGCGACCGGGTTGCGCCGAGTCGCGTACTACAAGGGTTGTCTCGCCTCGCTGTCGGCGAAGGAGCTCGACACCTCGACGCAGGCGCTCGCGCCGATGGTCGGCCTCGAGCTCGAGGAGCTCGAGTCGGTCACCTGCTGCGGTGCGGGGGACATCCACGAAGCCGAGCCGGACTACTACCTGCACCTGAACGCGAGGATCCTCGCTTACGCCGAGGCCACGGGCGCCGACACGCTGCTCACGATCTGCAACGTCTGCACCCTCAACCTCCGCCAGGCGAACTTCCAGCTCAAGGGCGACCCGGAGCTGCTCGGCCGGGTCAGCGAGAACCTGCAACGCGTCGGCATCCCCGCCTACAGCGGCAACGTCGAGGTGCGGCACCTGCTCTGGGAGATCGCCGAGGGCCCGGGCTACGAGCTGCTCAAGCAGGCGGCGCACAAGGGGCTGAAGGGACTGCGCGTGGCGCCCTTCTACGGCTGCCAGATCCTGCGGCCGTCAAAGATCCTGGGATTCGAGGATCCGGACCGGCCGTGGTCGCTCGAGCGGATCATCGAGGCGTGCGGCGGCGAGGCGGTCGACTACCCGGCGAAGATCAAGTGCTGCGGCTTCCCGATCATCCAGGCCCGCGAGGAGACGGCGCTCGGCGAGCTGATCCAGCCGATCGAGCAGGCGGTCGAAGCAGGCGCGGATGCGATGGTGACGCCGTGCCCGCTCTGCCATCTCTCGCTCGACGCGTGGCAGTCGAAGCTCAAGAAGGCGACGGGCAAGGACTTCCAGATGCCGATCCTCCACCTGTCGCAGCTCGTCGGAGTCGCGGCCGGCCTCGAGGAGTCGGAGCTGAAGTTCAAGCGCCACGTCGTGCCGGTCAAGCCGGTGCTCGACAAGCTCGAAGTCTGAGCCGAGCGCACGTCCCGCGACGGTGAGATCTTCCACGCGGCGAGGAGCGATCGGCGCAGCCGCCCTTGCCGCGGGCGCCGCTTCGTGGGGCTGGTTCGAGTCCGGCTGGGTGCGGTTGCGCACGCTCGACGTCCGAGTGCGCGGGCTCGCGGACGAGCTCGACGGATTGCGTATCATGCACCTCTCGGACTTTCACCTCGGCGTCCCGTCGCGGTCGTGGCGCGCGATCGAGCAGGGGGTCGAGTGGGCGCGCGAGCGCGATCCCGACCTGGTGGCGATCACGGGTGACCTGCTTTCGCGCCCGAGCGGCGAGCCGCGCCTGCGCTCCCTCATTGCAGGGCTGCCTCGCTGCTACGCCGTGCTCGGAAACCACGATTACGCGGACAGCCGCGACCCGTTCTCGAAGCCGGCTGCGCTGACGGAGCTCGAGCCGGCGACGCTTCTGCGCGACGACTCGCGAACGATCGAGCTGCGCGGCAAGCGCGTCCAGATCGCGGGCGTGGATCCGGTGTCGTACCGCCGCGGGAACGCGCTGCCCGAGCGCCTCACCGACCGCGACGCCGATCTGCGGATCCTGCTCTGCCACTATCCGCACGTCGTGGACAGGCTCACGCCGGGCGCGTTCGACCTCGTCCTCGCGGGTCATCTCCACTCCGGCCAGATCGCGCTGCCGTACGGGCCGGGGAAGCTGCGCTTCTCGCACGTTCGGTGGACGTACGTGGAGGGCCTCTACGAGCGCCCTGCGGCGATCCTGCACGTCTCGCCTGGCCTTGGCACGACCTTCGTGCCCTTCCGGTTCTTCGCGCGGCCGGAGGCGACCGAACTGGTCTTACACTGCAACTGGTAGGTGGAGGGGCACGCCGTCATCTCGAGCGAGATCCTCGCGAGCTACGCGGGCGACGCCGCGCGCGAGGTTCCGGGCGTGCACGGGCTCGTCGAGAGCACGCTCCACCGCCATCGCGGCGTGCGCGTGACGACCGAGGACGGCCGCGTCAGCATCGAGCTGCACCTGGAGGTGGATTGGGGTGCGTCGATTCCGGAGCTCGGGCGCTCGGTGCAGCGGAAGGTGCGCGAGTACCTCGCGCGGATGACCGACGTGGACCTCGTCGCGGTGGACGTGGTCGTCGACGAGATCGCGCGATGACGTCGCGGCTCGCCGGCCTCACC
>JALZOQ010000138.1 GCA_030913835.1 Actinomycetota bacterium
CCTTCATGCCGTCCATCAGCGGGCCTTCGATCACGTCCAGCGGCCGCCCGGCCGCCGCGCGCGCCTCCTCGGTATCGGCCTCGATGAAGTCGACGATGCCGTGCACGAGCGCGTGCGCCAGCCGCTCCTCGACGGGCGCCTCGCGCCACGAGAGGTCGAGCTCGCGCTTGGTCGCCGATCCTTCGACGCGGCTCGCCAGCTCCACGAGCCGCTCGGTCCCGTCGGGACGGCGGTTGAAGATCACGTCCTCCACGTGCTCGAGCAGCTCGGGCCCGATGTCCTCGTAGACGATCAGCTGGCCCGCGTTGACGATGCCCAGGTCGAGCCCGGCCCGGATCGCGTGGAAGAGGAAGGCGGAGTGCATCGCCTCGCGCACGACGTCGTTGCCGCGGAAGGAGAACGAGAGGTTGGAGATCCCGCCGCTCGTGCGCGAGCCCGGGCAACGCTCCTTGATCCGCGGCAGCGCCTCGATGAACGCCTTCGCGTACTCGTCGTGCTCCTCGATCCCAGTCGCAACGGCGAGGACGTTTGGGTCGAAGATCAGGTCGTCCGGGGCCCAGCCGTCGGCGACGAGCAGATCGTAGGCGCGTCCGCAAATCGCGACCTTGCGCTCGACCGTGTCGGCCTGTCCCTGCTCGTCGAACGCCATCACGACCACCCCGGCGCCGTACCGGCGGATGCGGCGCGCCTGCTCGAGGAACGGCTCCTCGCCCTCCTTGAGGCTGATCGAGTTGACGATCCCCTTGCCCTGGACGCACTTGAGCCCGGCCTCCAGCACGCTCCAGCGGGAGGAGTCGATCATGACCGGAATCCGGGCGACTTCGGGCTCGGTGGCGATCAGGTTCAGGAACGTCGTCATTGCGCGCACGCTGTCCAGCAGGTCGGCGTCCATGTTCACGTCGAGGACGTTCGCGCCCCCGCGCACCTGCTGTAGGGCGACGTCGGCCGCACCGGCCCAGTCGTCGGCCTCGACCATCCGGCGAAACCGCGCCGAGCCCGTCACGTTCGTGCGCTCGCCGACCATCACGAAGCCCGTGTCCTCGGTGATCGCGAACGGCTCGAGGCCGCTGAAGCGCGTGCGAGCCTGACGCGCCGGAACCTCGCGCGGGCGCAAGTCGGCGACGGCGCGCGCAATCTCGGCGGTGTGCTCCGGGGTCGTCCCGCAGCAGCCGCCGGCCACGTTGAGGAAGCCCGCCTCGGCGAAGTCGCGCAGGAGCGAGCTCGTCGTCGCCGGGCCCTCGTCGTAGCCGCCGAAGGCGTTCGGGAGCCCGGCATTCGGATGGCAGGAGACGTACACGGGGGCGACCCGCGCGAGCTCGGCGACGTAGGGGCGCATCTGCTCGGCGCCGAGCGAGCAGTTGACGCCGACGATCAGCGGCTCGGCGTGCTCGACGGAAGCCCAGAACGCCTCGATCGTCTGTCCGGAGAGCGTGCGGCCGCTGAGATCGACGATGGTGACCGAGATCCACAGGGGCAGGTCCGGCGCGACGTCCTTCGCCGCGGCGATCGCGGCCTTGCCGTTCAGCGTGTCGAAGATCGTCTCGACCAGCAGCAGGTCCACCCCGCCCTCCGCGAGCGCGGCGATCTGCTCCGCATACGCGGCGTAGACGTCGTCGAACGTGACCGCGCGGTAGGACGGATCCTCGACCTTCGGCGAGAGCGAGAGCGTGACGTTCAGCGGCCCGACCGAGCCGGCGACGAACCGCCCCGGGGCCTCGTCGGCGACCGCACGTGCGAGGCGCGCGCCCTCGAGGTTCAGGTCTCGAACGGCGCCTTCCAGCCCGTAGTCGGCCTGGCCGATCGACGTGGCGGTGAACGTGTTCGTGGTCGCGAGGTCCGCGCCCGCCTCGAAATAAGCCTGGTGGATGCTCGACACGATGTCCGGCCGGACCAGGTTCAGGAGATCGGGGTTGCCCTTGACGTCGCGCGGGTGGTCGCGGAAGCGCTCGCCGCGGAAGTCCTCCTCGGAGAGGCCCCGTCCCTGCAGGAGCACGCCCCAGGCGCCGTCGAGCACGACGATCCGCCGGTCGAGAAGCTCCTGCAGTTGGTCTGTCCGCTCTTGCCTCAACGTCACTCCCGTGCCCAAAGAGGTCGGGAGCCGGGGCTCCGCGGGCTCTTTAGGCGTTTGGTAACCCGGTCGCCAAGCTGCCGTTCAAAGTCCGGGACTGCTGGTTCTCCCAGTCTAGCTACGAGTCCTCTTATCGAGGCGCCGGGACGATGCGGCCGCGGAAAACGATCACGCGGCTGAAGCCGATGCCGTCGATCTGGTAGCCGTAGCAGCCTGCGGCGCGCAGGCGGGTGTAGCTCGGGCGGTCGCGCGGATGCGTGCGAGGGTCGGAATTGGTCGCGGGGGGAATGCGGATCTCCGTCCTGGGCGGCGAGCCGCGATCGAAGCGGACGAGGCGCGGGCCGTCGAGCTGGCGGCCGCGGATCAGCACCGGGCCTCGGTACGACCACTTGACCCACCAGAGCACTTTGTTCCCACCCCAGCCCGAGCCGTAGAAATCGGTCTGCCGCGGGTCGGGCGGGTAGACGAACTCGACCGCGACGTCTGGCGCGAGGCCGGCCGGATACGCGGGACCCGGACCCGGCAGCGGCGCCGAGTCGATCGCCGGACCGAGATCGACCCGGCGGCTGGCGCTGACCGGACAATCCGCTCCGAGCGCCAGCCGCGGTAGGTGCAGCGGCCTGTGCAGCGAGGCCCACGTCCAACCGGGCTTCCGCTTCGCCTCCGCGCCGGCGGCGCCTAGGCCGAGGACGAGGACGAGGACGACGATCGCCGCTCGCGCTGCAATCCGCATGCCCGAATTGTCGCAGGCGGCGGCTAGCCGCCGGCGACGCGGAGCTGGTTCTCCGCGTGGGCAATCCGCTGCTCGAGCTGCCAGCGGTCGGCCTCCGACTCGCCCGCCTCGATCCGCTCGAGCTCCACGCGCGCCTCCTCGAGCTGCTTCTGCGCGCGCTCTCGGTCGATGTGCTCGACGTCGGCGGCGTCGTCGACGAGCGCGATCGCGCGGTCGAGCTCGACCTTGAAAAAGCCGGGGCCGGTCGCAAACTCGTGCACCTCACCCTCGCGCACGTGCACGCGCGTGGAGCCGGCCTTCAGCGTCGCCACGAGCGGCGCGTGCCGGGCGAGCACGCCGATCTCGCCGGCCGCGCCGGGGACGATCATCATCTCGGCCTCGCCCTCGAACGCCGCTCCCTCCGGCGTCACGAGCGAGACGTCGAAGCGTCTGCGCTCGTCGGCCATCAGGCGGTGACGGGCTCCGGCTCGGCCTCAGTCTCCGCTGGCTCCGGCGCGGGCTCCTCGGGCTTGTCGTCCTCGCCGCTCGAGGCCCGGCCCTTCTCCACCGCCTGCTCGATCGTGCCGACCATGTAGAAGGCCTGCTCGGGCAACTCGTCGTGCTTGCCGTCGATGATCTCCTGAAAGCCGGTGATCGTGTCCTCGAGCCGCACGTACTGGCCAGGCGTACCCGTGAACTGCTCGGCGACGAAGTTCGGCTGCGAGAGGAAGCGCTGGATCTTGCGCGCCCGCTGGACGATCAGCTTGTCCTCGTCGGAGAGCTCGTCGATGCCGAGGATCGCGATGATGTCTTGCAGGTCGCGGTAGCGCTGCAGGATCTCCTGCACGCGCGTCGCCGTCTCGTAGTGCTCGGGCGAGACGATGCCGGGCTGGAGCGCGCGCGACGTCGACGTGAGCGGGTTGACCGCCGGGTAGATCCCCTGCTCGACGATCGCGCGGTCGAGCACCGTCGTGGCGTCGAGATGGGCGAACGTGTTCGCCGGGGCCGGGTCGGTGAGGTCGTCCGCGGGCACGAAGATCGCCTGGACGGACGTGACCGAGCCGGTGCGCGTCGACGTGATGCGCTCCTGCAGCTGGCCCATCTCGGTCGCGAGGGTCGGCTGGTACCCGACCGCGCTCGGCATCCGGCCGAGCAGCGCCGAGACCTCAGACCCCGCCTGGACGAACCGGAAGATGTTGTCGATGAAGAGCAGCACGTCCTGGCCCTGGTCGCGGAAGTACTCGGCCATCGTCAGGCCGGACAGGCCGACACGCAGGCGCGCGCCCGGCGGCTCGTTCATC
>JALZOQ010000165.1 GCA_030913835.1 Actinomycetota bacterium
GTGCGGAGCTGGACGGCGTTCAAATTCGCCGAGCCGCTTGCTGCCGTGCAGACGTTCGGCCCGGTCAAGGCGGAGACGTCGAAGGTGACCGGCGTTCGCGCCTGAGCAGCGGCGACCTCGGCCGCCGTCGGGCAGCGCGCGAGGATCTGATCCACGGGGCTGACCCGGGTCTGGCCGAGCGCGGGAGCGGCGCCGACGAGAACGCCGACAGCCGCGAGGATTCCGACAAGCGTCGCGCGCACGACTCGAACCCTAAGCCCTTTCCCCGGAGGTTCCTAGACCCTCGACCTCGATCTTCCGCCTATCCCCTCCAAGATGCATGAGCCGCACCGCGAGGCGTGGCGGCGGAATGACTCCCTCGCCGGCCTCGGGCCACTCGACGAAGACCACCGCGTCCTCGAAGTAGGGCTCGAGGTCCCCCCACTCCGCCTGCGAGACGCCCTGGAAGCGATACAGGTCGAGGTGCGAGATCGGGACGCTGCCCTCGTAGCGGTGCCCGATCGTGAAGGTCGGGCTCGTGACGAACCCTCCGAAGCCGAGCGCCCGGCACGCCCCGCGGACGAATGTCGTCTTGCCCGTGCCGAGGTCGCCCGAGACCGTGACCACGTCGCCGGGACGAAGCTCCGCTGCCAGCTCGGCCCCGATCTGCTCGGTCTCGGCGGAGGAAGAGGACTCGACGGTGCTCAGAAGATGCTGAGCTGGACCGTAGGCTCAGGCACGGCCTCGACGACCACGGGCTCGACGGGCCGCTCGTCTGCGCCGAGCAGTTCGGGAATGAGGGCGAAGTCCGTCTCCAGGACCTTGAGCATCGCCGGCGTGTAGAGCGCCGCAGCCGGATGGTAAAGCGCGTAAAGCAGGACGCGGCTGCCGCCAATCGTCGTCGGCTGGGGGACGCCATGGACGCGGGTGATCCCGAGCGGCTTCCCGGAGAGCAGCTTGGTCGCGAAGTTCCCGAGAGTCGCGACGATCGTCGGCTGGATGATCGCGATCTGGCGGAAGAGCCAGCCTTCGCACGCGGAGATCTCGTCCAGCTGGGGGTCGCGGTTACCGGGGGGTCGCGACTTGAGCACGTTCGCGATGTAGACGTCCTCGCGCGTGAGGCCGATTCCGGCCAGGAGCTTGTCGAGCAGCTTCCCCGCCTGGCCCACGAAGGGGATTCCCTGCTGATCCTCGTGGAAGCCGGGCGCCTCGCCGACGAACATCAGGTCGGCGGTCGGGCTGCCGACGCCGAACACGGTGCGGCTGCGGGACTCGTGGAGCCGGCACTTCGTGCACGTCGCGACTTGCGCCTCGAGGGCGGCGAGCTGGTCGGCCTGGGTCAGCTCAGGAGCCGCAGCCACAACTTCCGCCGCAGCATCCGCCGGAGGAACCGCCGCGGAGTGCGGCGCTGCCGACGGCCGAGGGCGCGAACACGGAGAGCTGCTTCAGGACGTTCGAGGCGCCGCATTCGGGACATGGCGGCTCCTCGCCGTTCCGGACGAGCTCTTCGAAGTGCGACTCGCACTCCATGCACGCGTACTCGTAGATCGGCATCGCTGCGAGAGTCTAGGCACGTGTCCGGACGGGTCGCAAATATGCAGGAGATGGACGCACTGTCGACGCGACTGGAGGGACGGATCGTCCTGCTCGAGCCGCTCGGCCCGTGGCACGAGCAGCCGCTGTGGGAGGCTGCGCGGTTCGATCCGAGCGTGTGGGACTGGATGTGGATCCGCGCGGGCGACAGCCCCGAGCTCTGGGCGCGTTGGTTCGGTCACGCTCGAAGCGAGCAGGCAGCCGGCCGGATGGCTCCGTTCGCGCAAGTCGTCGACGGAGTGCCGCTCGGACTTACGAGCTACCTCAATCTCCGGGAGCATGACCGGTCGGTCGAGATCGGCAATACGTGGCTCGGGCGCACCGCCTGGGACACAGGAGCGAACGTCGAGGCGAAGTATCTGCTCCTCCGCCACGCGTTCGACGAGCTGGGCCTGTATCGCGTGGAGTTCAAGACCGACGCCAAAAACGAACGGGCCCGGCACGCCCTCGCCGCCCTCCCGGCGCAGTTCGAGGGAATCCATCGGCGGCACATGGTGGTGCGGGAGGGCGAGCGGCGCGATTCGGCTTGGTACAGCGTGATCGACGAGGAGTGGCCCGCGGTGCGAGCGGCGCTCGAGTCGCGGATCGACCGGAAGCTGGCTGCCGCCAGATAGACTTCTCGCTGCCCGGTATCCGCTACGGAACTGGAGCGAGACAGATGTTCGAAAGCGTCCAGATCGTCGGCCGCGGCCGTGTCGGCTCGGCCATCGCCGCGCGCTTGGAGGAGCGCGGCGTCAGCGTGCGCGACGAGGGCGCGGAGCTCATCCTCCTTTGCGTTCCCGACCGCTCGATCGCGGAAGTCGCCCGTTCCATCGAGCCGGCGCCGTGGATCGCGCACACGAGCGGCGCGACACCGCTCGGCGCCCTCGACCCGCACACACGGCGCTTCGGCCTCCACCCGCTGCAGACGTTCGTCCGGGACGGCGGGCCCGAGCAGCTCGACGGAAGCTACGCGGCCGTCACCTCCGAGACGGACGAGGCTCGCACGCTCGGCTTCGAGCTCGCGCGGGCACTTGGCCTCGAGCCGTTCGCGCTCGCGGACGAGGCCCGGCCGCTCTACCACGCCGGGGCTGCGGTCGCGTCGAACTACCTTGTCACCCTGCACGCGATCGCGGCCGAGCTCTTCGAGGCCGCCGGCGCCCCCCCGGCCGCGCTCGTCCCCCTCATGCGCCGCACGATCGACAACGGCTTCGAGCTCACAGGCCCGATCGCCCGCGGCGACTGGGAGACGGTCGACGCGCATCGGCGAGCGATCCGCAGCGCGCGGCCCGAGCTCGAGCCTGTGTACGACGTGCTCGCCGAGGCGACCGCGCGATGAGGACCACTCGGACGATCAAGGATTTGCGTGACGCGCTGCCGGCGGGCGCCGACGTCGGGCTCGTCCCGACCATGGGCGCTTTCCACGAAGGGCACCTCTCGCTGATCCGCGCCGCGCGCGCCGAGTCTGGCGTCGTGGTGGTCTCGCTCTTCGTCAACCCCGCGCAGTTCGGCGACTCGGCCGACCTGGCGAGCTATCCGCGCGACGAGGCGCGTGACGCAGAGCTGGCGGAGTCCGAAGGAGTCGACGTCCTTTTCGCCCCGGCGCCGGACGAGCTCTATCCGCCGGGCTTCCAGACCTGGGTCGACGTCGAGGAGGTCTCCCGGGGTCTGGAGGGCGACGCCCGGCCCGGCCATTTCCGGGGCGTCGCGACCGTCTGCCTGAAGCTCTTCAACATTGTCCGGCCGACGCGCGCCTATTTCGGGCAGAAGGACGCCCAGCAGGTCGCAGTGCTGCGGCGGATGGTGGCCGACCTCGATCTGGAGGTCGGGCTTCGGGTGCTGCCGACGGTGCGAGACGGGGACGGCCTCGCGCTTTCCTCGCGCAACGTGCTCCTGTCCGCGGAGGACAGGGCCCGCGCTCTGACCCTGCCGCGAGCGCTCCGGGCCGGCGCGGCAGCGGAGGATCCCGTCGCAACTGCTCTCGCCGCCCTCGACGGTCTCGAGATCGACTACGTGGCCGTGGCCGAGTTCGACCCGCCGGTCCTGGCCGGCGCTGTCCGCGTCGGCGCGGCGAGATTGATCGACAACATCCCCCTGAAAGGAGCCAGATGAGCACCCGGCCCCGTACGCCTGCACCGAACACGCCCGCGCCCGGGAAACTCGCGGTGCCCGAGCTCGTCGAGATGAAGC
>JALZOQ010000443.1 GCA_030913835.1 Actinomycetota bacterium
GTCCCGGCGAGTGGGTCGAGGCCGAGGGCGAGCTCGAGAGCTGCCGGAACGGGATCCACGCTTGCCGGCCGACCGACCTGCCCGGCTGGATAGACGATGAGCTCTGGGAGATCGAGCTCGACGGACCGGTTAAGGAGCTCCCATCGCTCGTCGTGGCCGCGCGAGGCAGACTGGTTCGGCGAATCGAGTCGTGGGACGACGCGCTCGCGCTGGAGTTCGCGACCGCCTGCGCGCAGCGCGCTCGTGTCGAGGAACCTGCCGGCGCACCGGCCCAGGCGGCGGCATTCGCAGCCGACGCAGTCGCGCTCGTCCAGGGGCGACGTCCGGAGATGTGGGAGGAGGTACCGGACCTACCTCCCCAGAGTCCCTCGGCGACGGCAGCAAATCTTGGCTTCGTCGTCGCACACGCAGCGGGAAGCGCAGCCGCCGAGGGCAGCGGCGACCCGGCTGCGTATCAGCGCGCATTCGACGGCGAGCGCACTTGGCAGCTCGAATGGCTGACGGGCCGGCTCGGGATCTGAGCTAGACGGCGTCGAGCAGGCGCTTCGCGACCGCGCGACGCCGCTCTGCGCGGACGCGAGCCGTCGGCCGCGGCCCGGCGGGCGGAAGCGGCTCCGCGTGGTCGCGCGACGCCGTCAGGAGCGCGCGCACCCAAGCGGCACAAGCGAAGCGTCGGCGGAGGCGATCGCGAAGGCGGAGTCCGCGAACGAGAAGCGGTTCGAGTCCGTGAACGAGTTCCGGGCTCAGCTCACCGACCAGACCGCCACGTTCATGCCGCGCGAGGTGTATGCGGCGGCACACGAGCAGCTGGTCGCCCGGGTTGCAGCGCTGGAGAAGACTGCTCAGTTTGGGGAGGGGCGGCAGAAGGGCGTCGGGATCACCACGAGCGTGCTCGTCACGGTCATCACGATCGCGCTCGCGTTTCTGACCGTGGTCGTCGTGGTCGCCAACTACATCTCATCCGGATGAAGAGGTTCCTTGAGACGATCTTTGGGGCACATGGCCAGCTGGTGGTCGGGTCCATCGCCACCCTGGGCGCGCTCGGCGTGTGGATCTACTACACGTTCTTCGGCATCCCCACGGTCGCAGTCGTGTTCCACATCTCGATGGCGTTCGGCGTCGTCGCGTCCTACTCGATTTCACGACCGCCCTGGGGTACCGTGCAGCCGAGAGGATCGAGACCGCCGTGGTCGAGAACATCGAAACCGTGAATGTGAGGTAGACGTGGCCAAGAAGATCACTCTCCCCGACCCGCTGCCGTATCGCGAGTCCCCCAACTACTCGGATCGCCGTCACGGGATCGTCCCCTATCTGATCATCATCCATCGCCCTGTCGGCAAGTACGGGCCGTCGATCGACTGGCTTCGCAACCCGCGTTCTCAGGTGTCCGCGCACATCATCACCGAGGGGAACGGCACGGGAGTGGACGTGGCGACGCAGATGGTGCCATGGCACAAGAAGGCGTGGGCGGCGGCGGCGTTCAACTCACCGGGCTACCAGCTCGAGATCGACGACGACGCCTGGGACGGCGACGATCTGGGTGCGTTCCACACGGCGGCGCGGATCGCAGCGTTCATCGGGCACAAGACGGGCATCCCGATGACGTGGTCGCGCAAGCCGTTAAGCCAGCCGGGGTTGATCCGTCACTACGATCTCGGTCGTGCGGGTGGCGGGCACACTGATCCAACCACCGACCTGGCCAAGTGGCGGTACTTCTTGCGTCGATGTCAGCTAGAACGCGACCGGGGCGGGTTCCGCGACAAGTGGGGCAAGGGCACCTTCCATCGCATCTAGGAGGTTGGAATGAAGCTGAACAACTACCCGGGATTCACGCTCGATGCGATCGAGCGCGTCGCGTGGACCGCCATCCAATTCGCGGCGGGAGGTCCGCTCGACTATCTGATCGAGGGCCAGATCACCTGGCGCGGTGGCTTTCTCCGAGGTCGCGGAGCGCCTTCTCTGCGCGGCTGAACGAGCAGATGCAGGCCGCGTTGACCAGGACGACGAACAGCACGACGTACACCACACCCACCCCGTCAGGATAGCTCGCTGCGGCGGAAACATGAGCGGACGTGGTCGTCGACGAGCCCGGCGGCCTGCATGAACGCGTAGCAGACGGTAGGCCCGACGAACCGGAAGCCGCGACGTTTCAGATCCTTGCTCATCGCCTTCGAGTCGGCCGTCTCGGCGGGGATCTCGACCGTCGCGCGCCAGCGTCCGACGCGCGTCTCGCCATCGACGAAGCTCCAGAGATAGGCGTCGAGGCTGCCAAGTTCCTCCTGCACCTCCAGGACCCGCGCGCCGTTGTTCACCGCAGACTCGACCTTGAGGCGGTTGCGGACGATCCCGGCGTCGCCCAGCAGCCGCTCGACGTCGCCGGCCGTGAAGCGCGCGACCGCGGCCGGGTCGAAGCCGGCGAACGCGCGCCGGTAGCCGTCGCGCTTGCGCAGGATCGTGATCCACGCGAGACCGGCCTGGGCGCCCTCGAGCGTGAGCAGCTCGTAGAGCTCGCGGTCGTCGTGCGTCGGCACGCCCCACTCCTCGTCGTGGTAGGCGACGTAGAGCGGGTTGTCCTCGGGAACCCAGTCGCAGCGCTGCACCGTCAGGCCGTGGGAAGCCGAAGGCCGCTGCGCCCCGACCGGCGGTAGATCATGCGGTCGTAGCGATCCTCCGCGGCGGCGAACACGCAAAGACCTTAATGAGTGAGCGGCTGGACGGGGACGAGGCCGACGCGGTGCGCCGGCCTCCCCCGTGCGTCATCTGGAGAAGCGTCCGCGGCCGAAAAATCCAAGTACCGCGAGCACGACGATGACGATCAGGATGATTGCGAGAGTGCTGAGCGCTGGCCCCCTTCCGGCGTAGGTGTGACGTTGAGTTCCCTAGAGTTTTGCATGCTCCTGCCTGGCGCCTAAGCGACGACGGGAGCGGTCTCGCCGTGGCTCGCGGCCACGACGTCGCGCCGGCGCAGAAACAAGAGGAGCAGCACCCCACCGGAGGCGAGCAGCACGGCGCTCCCGAGCCAGGCGAGATGGAAGCCATCGACCAGGGCGTTTGCGGTCTCACCGGACGTCGGCCGGTGCCCGAGCTTGTCGATCACGCCCGTTGTCTTGCTCGTCGCGATCGTCGAGAGCACTGCCAGCCCGAGCGCGCCTCCGATCTGCTGCGACGTGTTGAAGAGGCCCGAGGCGAGCCCTGCGTCACCGTCCGGGATGCCGCTCGTCGCGATCAACGTGACCGGGACGAAGGTGAGCCCCATCCCCACCGAGGCGAGCATGATCCCGGGCAGCAGGTCGGTCAGGTACGTCCCGTCGGGAGTCAGCCTCAGGAAGAGCAGCATTCCGACGGTCGCCATCGCCAGCCCGATCACCGGCAGCTCACGAGCGCCGACCATGGGCAGGAGCTTCTGCGAGAGGCCCGCGCCGATGATGATCCCAGCCGTAAACGGCAGGAAGGCCAGCCCTGCCTCGAGCGGCGAATAGCCGAGCACGCGCTGCAGGTAGAGCGTGTTGAAGAAGAACTGCGCGAAGAGTCCCGCGGCCACGACGAACATCGCGACGTTGGCGCCGCGGATAGTACGGACGGCGAAGATCGAGAGCCGCACGAGCGGCTCCGCGGCCCGGCGCTCGATCACGACGAACGCCACAAGGAGGATTGCGGCGAGCGTAATGAAGCCGATTACCTCGGCGGAGGCCCACCCGGATTGGCTCGACCGCACAATCCCGTAGACCAGCGCGATCAGCCCGCCGGTGACGGAGAGCGCTCCGGCCATGTCGAAGCCCTTGTGCTCCTGCTCGTCCTTCGATTCGGGCACGAGGCGAAGCGAGAGCACGAACGCGACGATCCCGACCGGCACATTGACGAAGAAGATCCACGGCCACGACAGCTCCTGGGTTAGCAGCCCTCCGAGCACGAGTCCGACCGCACCGCCGCCGACTGCGATCGCCGCCCAGACGCCCATCGCCTTCGTCCGCTCAGCCCCTTCGCGGAAGGTCGTCGTGACGATCGAGAGCGCGGCCGGCGAGACGAGCGCCGCGCCGAGGCCTTGGATCCCGCGCGCGACGATGAGCGCCGTCTCGCTCTGCGCGAGCCCACAGATGAGCGAGGCAATCGTGAAGAGGGCGACACCCGCGAGGAAGACGCGCTTCCGCCCGATCAGGTCGCCGGCGCGCCCGCCCAGCAGCAGGAACCCACCGAAAAGCAGCGCGTAGGCGTTGACGATCCACTGGAGGTTCGCGTCGGACATCCCGAGGTCCGCTTGGATCGACGGCAACGCCACGTTGGTGATAGTCGCGTCGAGGATCACCATGAACTGCGCGATGCAGATCAGGACGAGGACGAGCCAGGGGTTGACGGAGCCGCGGGCAGTCATCGTCTTGACACTACCGATCGCCTACCGTTCGAAGCCCGGTTACCCAGACGGGAGTCGGCGCGCAGCAGCGCGACACCTAGAGCCACCCACGCGGCCTCGAACACGAAGAGACCGAGGTCGTGGACCGGGTTGTCGCCGGCTCCGAGGGCGACGACCAGCCCCACGACGGCGACGATCGGCAAGAGCCACCCGCGCCCGAGCGCGGCGCGCTGGTCCCGGGCGAAGAGCAGCTGTCGGACGAGGAGGAGCAGGAAGGCGATCGCGTAGAGGATGAAGTTCTCCGGAATCTCCCCGGTGCGGATG
>JALZOQ010000194.1 GCA_030913835.1 Actinomycetota bacterium
GCGCGGCCGTGTGCGCTCCCTTACCGATCCGCGGGAATAGGCGTTGCGGCCTGAACTCACCGTCGTCGGCTCGATCAACATCGACCTCGTCGCGAAGGTCGAGCGCCTCCCGCAGCCCGGGGAAACCGTGGGCGGAGCTGAGTTCCAGCGCATTCCGGGCGGGAAGGGCGCGAACCAGGCGGTCGCCGCCGCGCGGCTCGGCGCGAGCGTCCGCCTCGTGGGTCGCGTGGGCGCCGACGCGTTCGCGCTCGACGCGGTCGCGGCGGAAGGCGTCGACGTGACGGCAGTCACGAGGGACGACGAGGAGAGCGGCGTCGCGCTGATCTTCGTCGACGGCGAGGGCGAGAACGTGATCGTCGTCGCGCCCGGGGCGAACGCTCGGCTCGAACCGCATCCGGTCGCAGGCGCTGTCCTCTGCCAGCTCGAGACTACCGGACGAGCCCGTGCTCGCGGCCGCGCGCGACGCTTCGTTTTTCTGCCTGAACGCGGCGCCGGCGCGCGCGATCGACGTCGAGCCCGACCTGCTGGTCGTGAACCGCTACGAGTACGAGACGGTTTCGACCGGCGAGCTCGTCGCGCTCACGCTGGGCGCGGAGGGCGCGGTGCTGCTGGAGGACGGGGAGGAGATTGCGCGAGCGACCCCGCCTAAGGTCGATGCGGTCGACGGCACCGCCGCGGGCGACGCTTTCACCGCCTGCCTCGTCGTCTCGCACCTCGAGGGCCGCGAATGGGACGAGGCCCTGCGGAGGGCCTGTGCTGCTGGAGCCATCGCGGCGTCGCGATTCGGCGCTCAGCCGTCGCTGCCGACAGCGGCCGAAGTCGACGCGCTCCTCGGCTGATCTCTGCTGCGCAAGTCGCGGACACCTGGCACCGACAGGACGATGCACGACGACAGAAGCGCCCAAACCGCGGCGCCGATCAGAGTCGCCCGGATGCCCACGGCGTCCGACACCGGGCCGACGAGGGCGAAGCCGATCGGCTGCAGGAGCAGCGCAAGCATCCAGCTGAACGAGCTGGCACGCGAGAGGGCCGCCTGGGGGACGTGCTGCTGCAGCGCGGTCTCGAAGAGCGTGTTCGCGACGTTCAGCGCGAGGCCGGCGAGGAACGCGCCGCCCGCGATCGCGACGGTCGGGGCGGGGACCGCGAGCAGCGCTGCAGGCACTCCGAACAGCGCCAGCAGCGTCCAACCGACCACGAGCGGCCTCGCGGGCTTGAACCGCAACGCGATCGCGCCGCCCGCAATCGCCCCGAGCCCGAAGCCGGCGGAGATGATTGCCCACGACTTCGCACCGTCGAGCGACCGGCTGGCGACAAGCGGACCGAGGACGAAGATGGGAGCGAGCGTCGCCGCATTGCCGAGTGCCGAGAAGACTCCGTCCACCACCACCCACGAGCGTGAGCGGACCACCTCCCAGCCCTCGCGGAGCTGGTCGAGGAAGGTGGCGCCGGCGACGACCTCGATCTCGCCGAGTCCGCGGATCCGGGTGAGGAACGCCGCGCTGCCGAGGTACGTCGCGGCGTCCACGGCAAAGGCCCAGCCGGCGCCCACGGTCGAGACGAGGATCCCTGCGAGCACCGGCCCCGCGAGCATGAACGTGCTCGCCGTCAGGCTGAAGAGCGCGTTGGCCTCCTGCAGCCGCTCTCCGCCGACGACCTGGGGCAGGAGGCCCGTCGAAGCGGGCATGAAGAAAGCGGTCCCGCAGCCGTTCACGAACGCGAGCACCGCGAGGTGCCAGAGCCGCGCGTTCCCGCTGATCAGCAGGAAGGCAGTCGTCGCCTGCGATCCGAACCGCACTAGGTCGGTCGCGAGCATCACGTTCCGCCTCGACACGCGGTCGCCCACGACGCCGCCGACGAGGATCAGGCCAACGCGGGGGATCGCCGAGGCCGCCAGCACGATGCCGAGCGCCGACGCCGAGCGCTCCACCGACAAGACTGCGAAGGCGAGCGCTACGGGAACGACGCCGTCTCCGAGCAGCGACAGCGCGCGGGCGAAGTACAGCGAGCGGAACGTCGGCTCCTCGAGAACGCCCAGACGCACCTTCACGCCGTGAGCCTAATCCGCGGCGGCGATACTGCCGGAATGCCGGCCGAGCAGATCATTCTCGACTGCGACCCCGGCCACGACGACGCGATCGCTCTGCTGCTCGCGCTCGCCTCGCCGGAAGTGGAGCTCGTCGGCGTCACGACCGTCTCGGGCAACCAGACGCTGGACAAGACCACGGCGAACGCCCTGCGGGTGCTCGAGTTCGCCGAACGCTCCGACATCCCGGTCGCGGCCGGCGCCGACCGCCCGCTCGTGCGCGAGCAGTACGCCGCCGCGCACGTCCACGGGGAGAGCGGTCTCGACGGCCCCGACCTGCCGCCGGCGCAGGGGGCGCCCCTCGGGCAGCACGCCGTCGATTTCCTCGCGGAGCAGATCCGCGCGCGGGACGGCGAGTTGACCCTGGTGCCCATCGGGCCGCTCACGAACATCGCGCTCCTCCTCGCGCTGCACCCCGACGCGCGCCCGGAGCGGATCGTCCTCATGGGCGGCGCGATCGGAGAGGGCAACATCACGCCTGCGGCCGAGTTCAACATCTGGGCCGACCCGGAGGCCGCGCGGCGGGTCTTCGAGAGCGGCCTGGACGTGACGATGATCGGCCTCGACGTCACGCATCAGGCGGTAATCACGCCCGAGCACGCGGAGCGGCTTCGCGCTGCGGGCCGAGTCGGCGAAATGGTCGCCGAGCTCGTGGAGTTCTACGGCAAGTTCCACGGCCGGAGCTACCCGGAGCTCGGCGGCTCACCGATGCACGACCCGGTCGCGCTCGCCCATGTCACGAGGGCCGGGCTCGTCCAGGTGGGTGAGTTCGCGGTCGCCGTCGACTGCTCCTGGGGACTGGGCCGGGGCCGAACGAACGTCGACCGTCGCGGGCGCAGCGGTCTGCCGCCGAACGCCAAGGTCGGCGTCGCGATCGACGGCGAGGCCTTCGCCGAGCACCTCCTCGCGCGGATCGCGTCCCTTTGAGATTCCCCCGCCGCCGTGCCATATTCAGTCCGTGGATGCGAGCATCGCCTGGGCCGAAGCCGACGACGCGGCGGAGAACGACGACGCCGCGGACGAGCCGACTTCCGACGCCGAGGTGGAGGATCTCGCCACGCGCAGGCTGAAGCGCTGGCTCCGGGGCATGTTCGGAGGCGACTCGGCCGAGCCGAAGGGGTAGCGCCCGGCGCGTCGAAGGACGCGCGACGTGGCCAAGCGACGGAAGAAGCGCACCCTCAAGCCCCGCACGCCGTCGCGCGTCAAGAAGCGCGCGCGCAAGCAGAAGGGCCGACACCATCCTGAGCTGACCGGGCTCGGGCTGGCGGCTCTGGGTCTCTTCCTCGCGACCCTGCTCTATCTCGGCTTCGACGGCGGAGTCATGGGAGGCGGGATCGCCGACGCCGTGCGCTGGCTCGTCGGCTCGGCCGCGTACGTCGCGCCGGTCGTCCTGGTGGTCTTCGGCGGCCTGATGGTCGCGCGCAGCTCGCTCGTCGACCTGACGCCGTTCCGGACCGGGCTCGCCCTGTTGGTGCTGGGTCTGATGATGGCTCTCGGCTCGGGCCACGGTGGGATCGTCGGACGGGGCCTCGGCGGTCTGGTCGCGACCCTGCTCGGCACGACCGGAGCCACGATCCTCGGCGCCACGCTGCTGCTCGTCGGTGCGCTGCTCCTCTCCGGAGCCTCCGCCGGCGCGATCGTGCGCCGGTCGGGCCATGCTGTCCGTGATGCCGGTACGCGCGCCCGCCGGTCGTTCGAGCGCGCCGAAGCCGCCCCGCTGCCCGTGCTCGGG
>JALZOQ010000451.1 GCA_030913835.1 Actinomycetota bacterium
GGTTCACGCGGTACGGGGCCAGCGCGAACGCCAGACCGCCGACAAGTGCGGGCCCGCGCGGTAGTCCGAGCTCCCGCAACCACGCACAGGCGAGCAGGCCGGCCACACCGTAGAGGAGCAGCGCGAGCGCGTTCCAGGCCACGACGGTCCCGAAGAGCGCCCGCAGAGGCCAGAACGGGAGCCCGAGCGGCCATCCCTGCAGGTTGAGCCGCGGCTTCGCCTCGGGCCGGAACGTGTACGGGTCGCGCCACGGCGCACGGCCGTGCTCGAGCTGGTGCCCGACCAGCCAGAGGTGGTACGTGACCTGCAGGTGGTCGCCGGCCGAGGCCTCGCCGTTGCCCTGTGCGCCGCCTGCGAGGAAGTGCGTGGTGAAACTGTCCGCCACGTGCGGCCACGTCGCCGAGACTCCCGCGGCGAGGTAAAGGGCGGCGGCGAGGGCTACGAAGCCTGCGCGGCTCAAGGCACCGCTCGTCGGTGCCGTTTCAGGACGTGCGGGCTCAGCCCGCTCGTCCGTCTGCGCTCCCTTACCGGCCCGCGGAGCGTGAGCCGCGCGCCGCTCGAAGCAAGTTGTCGAAGTCGGGCAGCTCGGTCGAGTCGTAGCCCCATGCGCCGCGGACCGTACCGTCCGGGTCGACGAGAAACGCGCTCCTCGAGGCCACGTCGTGCATCTCGCCCCAGTCCTGCGAGACCCCGAAGCCGCGGACGGCTTCCGCGTTCCAGTCCGACAGCAAGTCGAAGGTCAGATCGAGCGCGGCAGCCCAGGCGATGTGCGTCCACGGCGAGTCGCGGGAGACTCCGAAGGGACGCACTCCAGCCGCCTCGAACTCCGCGCTCCTGTCACGCAGGAGCTCCATCTCGTTCGTTCAGGTCGAGGACCAGTCGAAGAGATAGAAGAAGAGCAGGACGCGCCCGTCCGACACCAGCTCGCGGAGCGACGCTGGCCGGTTCGGACCGGTCCAGACCCGGACGTCCGGGATGCGGTCGCCGACCTCGAGCACTCGGCGAGCCTACTGCCCGGCCCGGATCGTCGCGGCGGCGTAGCGGGAGACCTCGGTCGGCGTGAGGTCTCGCGGCGGCAGTTCGACGAGGAGGGACACCGCCGGCTGCCGGGGTCTCCGCGGGGCGGCGCGGACCGAGGCGCCGACGCGCCGGGCGAAGCGCCGAGCAGCAAGGGCGCTCTTGCCCGAACCGCGTACGGAGGCGCGCCCCGCCCGGTCGAACGAGATCGTCGCGTCGGGCCGCAGCTCGGCGATGAGCCGCCGGGCGATCGTCGTCGCGCGCGCCCGGGGCTCCAGCCCCTCGTCGTTCAAGGTGGGGACGATCCAGAGGTCGACGTCGGCAGGCTGCGCCGCGAGCAGCCGCTCCGTCACGGCGAGGCCGGGACAGTGCGTGCCGTGGACGCAGCCGAAGACGAGCACGCGGCGGGGCGAGAGCGGGTTCCCGCGCTCGTAGCCGCGGATCTCCCGGCCCCGCGAGGAGCGGCCGAGCAGCGCCCCGCGGTCGCGGCCGGGGAGCCGTACGTGGAGGTGGTTGTCGTGCCCGCGGAGCGGCTGGACAATTCCGGACGGCCCTCTCAGGCCGGTGTTCGGGCCGACGAAGATCTTCGCCGCACCGGCGCGCACGAACCGGTCGACGAGGACCTGCGACAGCCGCCGGTCGATCTGGCCGACGCGGTCCGGCGGCCGCTCGAGCCGGTCGCGCCGCGGGTAGTACACGTCCGCGTCGAGGCCGTTCTGATGCGAAGCGTGCCTGGGGCCGAACGGCCCACCGCCGCGCCGGCTGAGGTCGCCGACGCCGATCCGCAGGTAGTGGTCGCGGCCTGCATCCTGGACGACGCTCAGCACCGTCCGGACGAGCCGAGCCGTCCCCCAGCGCCGCCACGGGCGGTCTGGAGAGCGGTGCAGGAGTGGATCCCACGTGAAGAAGCGCTCGCCGAACGCGGGGAAGAGCACACCGTCGACGAGCCTGCCGCCCGCCGCCGGCCCGCCGAGCGCGACCGAGCGGCGCCAGCGGGGCCGCGGGAAGGGACGAAAGCGCAGCGAGTCGAGCACGCCGAGCAGCTTCGAGCGCGTCCGCCTAGTCGCGTCCGGCCCGAGGAACACGTAAGCGTAGAAGCCGCGCCCGGCCGCGCGGAAGTGCACGACCCATCCGGGCGCGTGCAGAGGAACGCAGCACTCGAGCCCGCTCGGCTTGCCCACGAGCCGGAACCGCCCGGGCCGCGCCGGGAAGCGGTTGACGTAAGCGTTGGTCTCCTCGAGGACGAAGAACGCGCCCCGGCGCGGCAGCACCGGCTTCGCGCCGACGCGGAACGAGGAAACGGCGAGCACCTCACGTGGGTCGACGCAGTTGGTGAAGTAGCGGTCCACGACGCGCCAGCCGGCCGGGAGGCGGCCCGAGATTCCGTTCGCGGTGTCGAACGCCTCCGCGCCCGCGCCCGGAGCAAGCGTCAGCGCCGCGACCGCGGCGATCAGGGTCGAGCGCAACACCAGCCGCCGAGCGCCGGGAAGACGGGGGCGCCGTCACCGGAGGCGAACTGCTCGGCGACGCGCGCAACCGCCTGGGTCTTCGGCGGCCCGGACGGCCGAATGAAGAGCCACTGATCCGCCGTGGGCCATGCGAGCAGGAGCCAGCGCCCGTCGGGCGACCACTCGAGGCCGGTGAACTGACCTGTCGCCGCAAAGAGACGCCTCGGCGCGCGGTGCGGTCGAGCGGCGTCGAAAACGAGCAACTCGCTCCGGTCGGGCCCAAACCGGCGGGTCAGCGCGAACGAGTGGGAGGTGGGGGAGACAGCGAGCGCATGCGGTCCCTGCGGCAGCCTGATCGTGCGCACGAGCCGACGGTCGGGCCGCAGGATCCGCAGCGACCGCTCGCCGAGCGCGAGCAGGTACGAGCCGTCGGCGACCCATGTGAGCTCGAGCGGCACCTCTCCTGGCGGAGCAGGGCGAAGCGGCGCAGGCCGTTCGACGTCGACGAGGTGGATGCCGCCCCGGCGGTCGGCGAAGGCCAGGAGGTGGCGGTCCGAGTGTGGAAGCCACGCCGGTGCGGCCCGGGCGACCCGGCGCGCGAGGACGCGGTCTCCCTTGCCGTCGCCGCCGACGACGCGCAGATTCGGCCCGGCGGCCAGGTACGCGATGCGCGTGTCCTGGGCCGTCCCGCCCCATTGTGGAACGCTGATTCGGCCGGTTCGGGCAAGCGACCACTGCACGTCGCCGTCCGGCTCCAGCGCAAACAGCTCGTGCCGGCGCGTCGCCGCGACGTACTTGCCGTGCGGCGACCACGACACCTCGTCGTACCGGTCGAGTAGGCGCTTCGAGCCGTCCCGCTGGACGATCCACGGCCCCGCCGTGGAGTAGACGATCAACCGGCCGGGCGCGGGGAGGGAGAAGAGCGCGGGCGCCGCGTTTCGCTGCCCGACGACCTCGTCGCGGAGATCGCCGAGCACCGCGCGACCCGGGGAGCTGACTGCTCCGGCGACGATTGCGGCGGCGATCCCGAGGGCAACGGCCGGACGGACGTAATGCCGCTGCCGCGGCACCGGCTCGCGCTCGGCGAAGGCACCCCGGACGACGTCCCAGGCCCGCTCCTGCGCGTCCTGAGGAGCCTCGACGCGGCGCAGCTCGTCGCGGAGCCTCATCGCAGCTCGCCTCCGATCGTCTCGCGCAGCTGATCGAGCCCACGC
>JALZOQ010000225.1 GCA_030913835.1 Actinomycetota bacterium
TCCATGGTCTCCGGCCTGGTCATCGACCCGGGGACGGACCTGTGGGCCTCCATGGCGGACGTGGCCGCCCGGGTGGGGGCCTGGCTATACGTCACGGAGGACCGGACCTGGCGGGTCCGGTCCCGGCCCGTGGTGGGGTCCATCGCCCTGGCCCTGACCGTGGGCGAGGCCGGGACCATCATCACCTCCGAGGCGGGAATGTCCCGGGAAGGCTGGGCCAACTACACCATCCTGGAATACCGCTTCCGGGACGGGGCCGGGGACCAAACGGTCTACGGGCGGGCCAAAGTCATAGACGGCCCCCTCCGACCCGCCGCCGCCGGATACCGGATGCATACCGAAACCCGGAACATCAAGGCCACCCAGGACCAGGCAGACGCCGCCGCCGGGTCCGTGCTGCGGAACCTGGTCACCCGGGGCCGTACCCTGACCCTCCGGGCCATCGCCGCATACTGGCTCCGGCCCGGGGAGACCATCGAGGTCACCCTCCCCACCGGAGAGACCGAAACCCACCTGGTCCGCTCCGTGTCCTTCACCCCCGCCGCCGGGACCATGGACGTGGTCACCAGGCAACCCAACGACGCAACCATCGAAACCGGAGAATAACCCATGACAACCCCCCTTCGCTCCTACACCGAGGCCCCCGCCACCGGCTCCGCCCCGGACGTGCCGTACTGGCTGAACCAGGCCCTCCGGGAGATAGACACGGACGTGGCCGGAGTGGACGGGCGGATCACCCCCGCGCAGACCGCCGCCGTGGCCTCCGCCAAGACGTATACGGACACCACGGCCTCCGCCGCGCAGACCGCCGCCGTGGCCTCCGCCAAGACGTATACGGACGCGGCGGACGCCCTCCTCTCCGCCCGGCATACCGTGACCGCCGCCGACCCGGAGGGGGCCTATAACAACATCCCCGGGGCCGTCCACCTGAACACCGCCACCGGGCGGCGCTGGCTCAAAGCCACCGGGACCGGGAACACCGGCTGGACCATCCTCCCCCGGAACCTGGAACGTGGCCGCCCGGTCAGCACCTCCAATCTCAACGGGTGGAACACCGCCGCCACTAACGGGCGCTGGGAAATCCAGGACTACGCCTCCATGGACGCCATGACCGCCGCCGGGACCACGTTCCCGGTCCGTGAACCGGGTTACTGGGACCAGTACGTCTCCGCCATCGGCATCGTGTACCAGGAGTACACCCTGTACGGCCCGAAACAGGCCACCTACAAGCGGACCTCCACCGGATGGAACACCGGCCTTTTGACAGGGTGGGAAAAGGCCCGCGTGGACCTCCCCGTGTCGAAAACTTCACTTCTCCACGCGGTGGGGGACTCCATGGTGGAGAACGGGGACAACGGGACCATCTGGCCGCCATCGGACCAGTGGCCCGCCAAGCTGGCCGCGCTCCTCCCCGCCGGGGCCGTGGTGAACCGGGGCCAGTCCGGGTCCTTTGTTGACGAAGCCCTCCTCCACACGGGCGCCCGCCCGATGTCCGTCAAGGTCACCTCCGGGACCATCCCCACCACGGGCGGGACCCCCGTGGAGCTCTCCTGGCCGGTCCACGTAAACACGGACAAATTTGTGACCTGTGTGGGCAGACTCCAGGACAAGGCGGTGGCCATCGACAGGTCCGGGACCACCGGGGCCTGGACTATCCGCCAGGTGGCCGGAATCGCCCCCCTGGCCGTGACCGGGTGGGGAGCTTTCACCCCGGACTGGGCCGGGAATGAGGCCCTGACTCACGCTATCTGGATCGGCCGGAACAACATCACCTATGGAATCAAGGGCGTGGAAAGGACCGTGGCGGACCATGTGGTGGCCGGGGTCCAGGAGCTGGTCTCCTACCTCTCCGCCCGGAACAAGCGATATGTCCTCCTGGGCGTCCACTCCCGGACCGCCGAGACCGGCGCGGACCCGAACCTTGCCACGGTAAACGAAATAAACGCCCGGCTCCGGAGCGTGGACCCCGGCCACACGGCCCTGGCCCAGGACTGGTTCAGAGAAAAGGCCCTGGCCGCCATGGGAATCACCCCCACCCAGAATGACCAGGACCTGGTGGCCGCTGGCACCATCCCCGCGTCCCTCCTGGCCGCCGGGGATGTTACCCACATGTCAAAAGCAACCGCCGCCGCCGTCGCCCAGCACCACCTCCTCCCCTGGCTGACCGCCAAGGGCTACCTGGAAAGGATCTAACCCATGACACACCCCGAGATTGAAGAATGGCTGACCGGCGCTGAGGGCGTCAAGATGAACCCGGATGGCCGTTACGGACTCCAGTGCGTGGACCTGGTGGACCAGTACGCCCAGGACCTTTTCGGGGTCCACTGGACCGAGTCCGTGGGCGGGGTAGTGGGAGCCAATCAGCTCCTGGACCGCGTCCCGGACGCCTACTGGACCCGGATAGATAACGACGGCTCCCCGGACCTCCTCCCGGAGCGCGGGGACGTCCTGGTCTACGCCGGTAACGGAGTCAACCAGTGGGGCCATACCGCCGTTGCCCTGAACCCCACCCTGGCCGCCGTCCAGGTCATCCAGCAAGACGGATTTGCGGAGCCCCACCAGTTCGTGGACGGGGCCTGGTACTCCGCCAAGCCCGCCCACCGCTCCACCCTGGGCTATGACAACTACGGCACCGGCCCCATTCTGGGCTGGCTCCGCCCCCGCCCGGAACGCATCCGGGACACCGGGGCCGCCCTCCGCCTGGCCCCCCGGGTCTCCCAGGTCATCGTGGAGGCCGGGGACTCCATGGGCCTAATCGCCATCCAGTACGGCGTGGCCCTGGACGCCCTCCTGGCCGCTAACCCCGGAGTTGGTGACCTGATCCACCCGGGCCAGGTCCTGAACCTCCCATGAGCTGGCGGTGGTTCCTCCTGGGCCTCCTGGCCCTGGCCACCGGGTCCGCCGTCGTGGCGGGCCTGGTGGCCCTCCAGGCCTTCGTGGCCGCCGTCGTCATCGTCATCGAATTAGGAGCAGGAGCAGCATGACCAAGAGAACACTGGGGCCGGTCACCGCCGCCTCCTCCATGGGGGCCGCCGCCGGGGTCCTCCTGGTGGGGTCCGCCGCCCGCCTGGGGGTCACCCTCTCCGGCGAGGAGGTGGGGGCCATCATCATCCTGGGCACCGGCCTAGGTGGATACCTGGTCCGCCCGAGAGGAGAACACCGTGCCTGAGACAGAGCAGAGCATCAGCACCGGGGAGCTGTCCCGGGCCGTGGCCCTGATCCGGGGGGACATATCCACCATGGCCGCCGCCCTGGCCACCCGCCCGGACAAAGAGGACCTACGCCGCGCCGAGGACCACATGGTCCAGCGGCTCCAGGCGGCCCAGGACCTCCAGGACCTAAAGAACACCCTCCAGGACAAAGCCATCACCGCCCTGGAGGGATGGCAGACGTGGGCGCTCCGCCTGGGAGTCCCGGCGGTGGGCGGCTCCCTCCTGGGGGTGGCCATGAACGCCATCAAGCTCAACGGCGGAGCCTGACTGTAGGAAACATACAACCGCGGGAAGGCCGGCGTTTTGGCCTAATTGCCTAGAACTAGCGGAACTCAAAAAGGGGCCTTTGTGGGAATCCTCCAACGTTTGGAAAATGGTCAAAAGTGCATCGAGCGATGCAATAGACTTTGTGATGTTGCACCGAACAGTGCAAACAAGGAACCCAACGAAACGGAGGCCCCCCGTGGCCAACATCGAAGCAAACATGGCTTACTCCAAACACCTCTCAGACCTGGATGACCTGGGCCGGGCGGTGGAGATACTCATCACCGAAGCAAGGTTCGGCATCCGGGCGGGCAAGGACAACGCCCTGGACGTGGCGGACCAGGCCCACTCCACCCTGGAGGAATTCCGCCGCCTGGCCGTCCGCCTGGACAACGCCCGCCGTGGCGCTAGGAACATTGCCCGGGCCACTGGCTCCCGGGGTGCCATCTTCGTTGACGATGACCCCCGGGAGTCCGACACCGTCACCGCCGTATGGGGTGAGGTTTGAATGGTCCACATACTGACGGAGGCCGCCCTGGTCATCATGCCGGGGGACCTCATAGGGGCGGCCACCGTGGCCTCCCTCCTGGGGATAGATAAGTCCAGCGTGACCAGGCGGGTGGCGGCGGGAAAACTCCCCGCCCTGGCCCAACTGGACGGCCCAGGAGGGGCCTATGTATTCAACAAACCGGACATCCTGGCCCTAGTGGCCACCACTACCAAATGAGAGGCCGCCCCCTGGGGGACGGGTAAGGCAATGAGAAATAAAGCGATCTACATAGGAATCCGTGAGGCGGCCATGATGCTCTCCGTGGACCCCCGGACCATCACCCGCTACATAGACGCCGGTTACCTGGATGCGGGCACCCTGCCAGGTGGAGATTTACGTCTCTCCCGCATCCAGGTCCTGGGCTGTGTGAAACCCCGAACAAAGAAGGTAAACCCATGAGCGGGAAGACATTCACTGTAAGGCGTGGCACTACGGCCATCCCCAACCAAACCATCTATGCCACCTATGCGTCCATACCGGACAAGGACGGGAACCCCCAGCCGCTCTCCATTCAGGCCCTGGGCCTCCTGCTCCTCCTGCTCTCCAGGCCCACAGGTAAAGCCTCCATGGGCTACCGGGCCATGATGGGCCGGGGCATGGGCCGCGTGGCCCTCCTCCGCGCTCTCAAAGAGCTGTCCCTGGTGGGCCACCTCTACCGATTCAAGCGCCGCGCTCCGGCTGGCTCCATCATCACGGACACGGTCCTGGCGGAGGCTCCCATCACCATCCAGGAGGCGGAGGAGGAGTGGCTGGCCCAGGTGGCCCAGCTCCGGGGCGCACCTGTGGATAACCCCGAGGACCACCGTGCGTCTGATTTCGACGCAACCGGGGCCGCAAAGGGGGCCACCGTGCGTCGCTTTACCGGCGCACGGTCAAACGGCGCATCATCTGTACCAGATGCCAAAGTCTCTTTAGAGACTTCGTCTACTAAAGAAACTGGAGAAAACCACGCGGGCGAGGAATCGGGCCATCACTCCCTGGGGAGTGCTGTGGACAATGGCGCGACATCCGAGGAGCTGGGGGACGGGTACGCCGCATATCTCGCGTTCAAAGAAGGCCAGCGGGCCACACGTCAGCCGGTAGGCCTCCAGAAGGATCAAAAGGAAGTCGCTCCGCTCCGCCATGACCAAGAGGGGGCCGCCAGGATTAGCTCCCCGGCCCACCACACGCTGGAGGCATGACATGACCAAGGACCAGTTAGACCATGAACGCCTCCAGGAGGCCGTAAGAGTCACTGAGGCCTACGGAATTGCATGGGAGCGGGCGGAGGCCGCCCTGAGGGCCGCCCAGGACTCCGGAGACAAGCAAGACACCCGCCGGGCGGAGCGTAGGGCCGTGCAAGCCCACAATCAGCTCTCAGCGGCCCAGGAGAGGGAAGATGACCTGCGGGGCCTGACACGTCCCGTTAGGCCGGGAGGGGGCAAGCGGTGACCCGCCAGGGGCAACTGTTCAGCATGGACCCCCTCCCCAAACCATCCACGGGCGGGGCCAGTAAGGCCAAGTGGGGAGGCCGGAAGGTCACCAAGGCCCGGGAGTATTGCCGGAACACGTTCCTGCGGGCCGGTCCCACACTCTGCTGGAGGGGGTGTGGCCGGGTCATCACCCTGGACTGGCCGGACAAGGACTGGCACGCGGGCCATGTGGATGGACGCGGGGAGGGCGGGGATGACGAGTACAGCAACTACCGCCCGGAGTGCCGCTGGTGCAACCTGTCCCACGGTGGCCGCCTGGGGGCCGCCATCACCAATGGCCGGAAGGTCACCGTAGACACATACCGAGAGAGGACCATCAAGTGGTGGTAGCACGTAAGCCATGGAGTACAGCGGGCACCGGCCCGGCGGCGGTGGACCCTGTCGCCCTGGTCCACATGGCCAGGGCCACGCCCAACCTCCTGGGATACATCCAGGGCAGGAGGGCCAGGGGCATCCGGCCCGAGGGAACCATGTCATGGCTGGACTAAAGCGTGGTGAATCCCGGGTCCTGGAACACGGGACCAAGGTGACCATGGGGGAGACCCGCCTGGTCATCACCTCAGAGATTCAACGGACAGCAAGCAAGCGAGACATGGCGGCCCACCTTCGGGCCGTCGCCGCAAGAATTGAACGGATGAACGATGAATAAGCATTTTTTGTGGGGATCTCTGGAAGCCCACGGTACCGTCCGCTTCCTTTGCGCGCGTGGGGTGGGAATCTGATGGCCCGCCCGCTTCCCAAGCCCGCCAAGCCCTTGACATTCCGCCCACTTTCCCCCGCTGTCCAGGCCGAGATTGACCGCCTGTTCTGGAGAGGATTTGACAAATGAGTAAGACCATCACCCGCTCCCAATTGCTGGAGGCCATCGCGGTCCTGGGGATTGACCCGGAGGCCACCGCCGCCATCGTGATCCGCCCGGACTACATCCAGGTGGAGGGCCGCCCGGCCCTGTTCGGAACCCCGGCCATCCCCACCCGAACCATCAAAGTGGTGGACGCCCCGTGCGGGGCCACGGTCAACCGCTGCTTTGAGGCCGGGCAACACCAGCCCGTATGCCGGTGCGCTCTCCCCGTGGGCCACACTGGTCCTCATTCGGAGGCGGTCCAGTGACCGCCGTGGTGGACCGCCTGGACATGGACGCCCTGGAGCTGGCGCTGGAGGACCTGGCCGCCCTGGACGTGGTGGACTGGGACGCCGCCAAGGACCGCATGGTGGAGGCGTGGTTCCAGAAAAAGGATGTCCTGTACGCGGCGGAACCCCGGGCCGTGTCCCCCATCCCCGCCGGGACGGACATCCGGGCCGCCGTCATCGGGTCCAAGATGCTGGGCCTGGCCCTGACTCCCCAGGGTTGCATCTTCGCCGGGGTCCTGGAGGCCAGGACCCCGGCGGGTCTCCCGCTGTACGACGATGTCACGGGGGAGATTCCCCGCCGTGCGACCAAGACCACCACGGTCCAGAATGTCCTCCTGGGCCGTTGCGTCACCCGCCCGGGTTACCGGGTCATCCAGACCGCCCAGGACGGGACCAGGGCCTCCATCGTGTTCATGGATATGGTCCGGACCCTGGAGCGCGTGACCCCCCTGGAGGAGGAGCGCGGGTGGACCGTGTTTAAGTCCACGGGCCGGGAGTACATCCAGTTTGACAACGGCTCCCGCTGGTGGGTTGCGCCTCCCAAGTCCTCCTCATTCCGTGGCCTGGCGGCGGACGTCATCTGGTTTGACGAGTGCGGCGAGCTGGACCCGGTGGAGTCCGATGACCTGGAGGCCGGGGCGCTCCCGGTCATGGATACCAGGGATGACGCCCAGGTCATCAAGACGGGGACCCCGGGCATGGTCCGGGCCGGGATGTTCTGGAAGTCCCTGGAGGCGGCGGAGGCGGACCCGGCCACCCTGGGGGTCCTCCGCTACGCGGCCAAGGACTCCGAGGTGGTGGACATTGAGGGGATGGTGGAATCCGGGAACCTGGACACCATCAAGGCCCTCCTGTTGCGGGTCCACCCGGGCCTGGCCTGCGGCCTCACGTCCATGGCCAAGATGCTCAAGCGCCTGGCCACCATGGACCTGGCCAAGTTCATCCGGGAGTATCTTTGTGTCTGGCCCCCGGACACCTCCGCCACGGCCCTGGACCTGGCCAAGTGGAAGGCCACCGAGACCGACCCGGGACCGGCCCCGGCGGGGACGCCCTGGGCCATCGGCTACAACGTGGCCATCGGCGGAGTGGCCGCCGCCATCGTGGCCGGGTGGTTCGATGAAAACGGGGAACCCCACCTCCAGGTCATGGACTACCGGATCAAATCGGACTGGCTCCTGGAGGAGCTGGTCCGGGCCATGAAGGCCCACCCCCGGGTCCCGGTGGCCTATGACAACATCGGGGACAATATCGCCATCGCCCAGGGCCTGGGACGCAAGCCCCGGCTGAACGTCAAGGTCCTCCAGGCTCTCCAGCTCCGCCAGGTGGCCGCCGCCACCGCCACCATCGCCACCAACGTGGACGGCGAAACCATCCACCACGGGGCCTCCCCGTCCCTGGACAAGGCCGTGGCCGCCGCCACCTGGCGGGAATCCGGCGGTTCCCGCCTGTTCCGCCGGATCGAGGGGGCCGACATCTCCACCCTCCTGGCCGGGGTCCACGCCCTGGCCGCCGCCTCCACCATGAAGCGGAGGACCGCCGGGGCCGGATACGCCCCTATCACGGACTGACCAAAGGCCCCGCCACCCTCACGGCGGGGCCTTTGCCATGCCACCCACGGACCCCCATTCCAGCGTCAAGCCATCCTTGACACCCCGGGAGCGTCAAGCCATGCTTGACACCATGACCCCCAAGACGCGGCGTAAGCAGACCTACGAGACCACCGAGTTTTCCGCCATGCTCCGGAGGATGCTGGCCTCCTACGGGCGGCGGGTGGCTGACGCGGACATAGAGGACCTGACAGAGATGTTCGAGCTGAGGGACCAGCTTGACTCCATCATTGCAGCCGCCGTAGCCGGGCAACGGGAGACCCACGGACGGTCCTGGGCCGACATCGGGAGGGCCGCCGGGACCACCCGCCAGGCGGCCCAAATGAGGTGGGGAAAGACAACCCAGGACAACCCCGGACAAGTAAAGACAACGGTGTAATTCCTTTTCCGAGACCCCCCAAAAAGGCCCCCCAGGACACCCTGGGGGGCCTAGCTTTATCCCGTGCCCAAACTTTTCGAGAGCGTCCGCAACATCCTCCGCTGGTCCGAGTCCTCCGGATTCCTGGCGGAGTCCGTGGGCCGTGGCATCGCCTGGACCACCGGGGCCGCCCTGGCCCCCATCCTCCCGCCGTCCGTTGTCCTGGACACGGTCACGGAGGCCGACGCCCTCAAGTGCCCGCCCGTGGCCCGGGCCATGGGCCTGTACTCCTCCGCCCTGATCCGCCTGGACTGGGACACCGACGCGGTCACCAAGGAATGGCTGACCCGCTCCTCCGGCCCGGTCCCCGCCAAGCTCCGCGACGTGGACACCCTGGGGGACCTGATCCTCCACAACCGCTCCCTGTGGGTCCTCAAGCGGGACGCCCTGGGCCGCCCCTTTGAGGCCGAACACATCCCCATCCATGCCTGGGTAGTGAACGCGGACGGGGTCCTGGTCATCAACGGGACCCCCATCCCCGCCGCTGAAATGACCTCCGTGGTCATCTTCCGGGGGGCCATGAGGATGTCCCTCATTGAGGCCGCAAAGGACACCCTCCAGCACTACAAAGACATCACCCTGACCATCAAGGACCGTGCCGCCAACCCCATGGCCCTCCAGGAACTCAAGCTCCTGGAGGACTACGACGGCGCACGGCCCGGGGACTCTGACTATGACGCCGAATTTGACGAGGTCCTGAACGCCCAAAAGGCCTACGCCGCCGCCCGCCGCGCCGCCGGGGGGGCCATCACCATCACGCCCCGGAATGTGGAGCTGAACATCCACCAGGCCAACGACGACGGGGCCATGTTGATTGAGGCCCGGATGGCTGTCCGGACGGACGTGGCCAACCACACGAACATCAACGCCGCCATGCTGGATGGCCAGGGCGGGTCCGGGGACTACTCCAACACCCTCCAGAATGTGAACGAATTTGCGGCCCTCTCGCTGGCCCTGTTCACCGCCCCCATGGCCCTCCGCCTATCCATGCCGGACCTGGCCGGGCCAGGAGAGGACGCCCCCCTGGTCAAGTTCACGGAGCTGGACATGCCGGGCGGGGACGCGGCCAAGGGCAACACGGGCCAGGCTGTAGGAACCCTACAAAGCCCAGCGGCGGGCCCCGCTGCGGGGCCCAGTACAGAAAACCCCTAGATCACGCGGAACTTCCCCTCCGGCCCGAAAAGGGCCTTTGTGCGATACCTACAAAGAAAAGGAACCCATGACAATCCAGGTACTTGGGGAGTTGGTCCAGGCCTCCTCCGCTGACTTCCCCGTGGAGAACGACCGCCAGAAGTGGTACAAACTCCTCCCTTACGGTGAGGAGTCCGTAGTGATGGCCTCCGGCCACAAGTTCAGCGTGGACGGCCCCGGGCGCGTCACCCTCCCGGCGGACCCCGGGGCCGCCCACGTCAACGTGGAACATGACCGCAAACGTCCAGCGGGCAAGTTCTCCGCATTCAAGGACACGGCCACCGCCCTCTTTGGCCGCGTGACCTATGCCAACACCACGGACGGGAATGACTCCCTGGTCCTGGCCTCCGAGGGCCTCCGCAAGGGAATCTCCGTGGAGCTGGAGTCCGCCGTGATCCGGGCCGGGAAACTCCTGGCCGGTGCGCTCTCCAACTCCGGCCTGGTGGTCTCCCCGTCCTTTGGCTCCGCCTCCGTCCTGGCCGCCGCCGCCGACATTGGAGAGGTCACGGCGGACATCATGGCCGCCCTGGACAAGCTCAACTCCGACAACGACGAGGACCCGCCCAAGGACCCCGCCGCCGCCCCTGACCCCGCAAAAGAAAAGGAACCTTTCGTGACCGCTTCCACCGCCCCAGGCACCACCGCCACCCCTGGCATCCAGGGCTCCGTCCTGGCCGCCGCCCTGGGCCAGGCCGCCCCCGCTGGCCCGTCCCCCCTCACGGTCCTGGCCGCCGCCCAGGCCAAGCTCTCCGCCCCGGGTCTCCACTCCGGCACGGTCACCGCCGCCGCCCTGGACGAGATCACCCAGGGGGATGTCTTTGACAAGGTCAACGCCCCGGCCTACGCCGGAGAGCTGTGGAAGGGCCGCCGCTACGCGGGCCGCTACCTGGACCTCCTCCTGGAGGCCCCCATGGTTTCCCAGTCCGTCATCGGCTGGCGGTGGGTAGACGGCAAAACCCCGAAGGTGGCCCGCTGGTCCCCGCCGTCCTCCGGCGCCCCGGCCACCATGAACGACATCCCCACCAACGAGGTCAAGGCCGAACAGGTCACCCACAACGGTTTCCGGATGGCGGGCGGCAACGGCGTGGACCGCATCCACGTAGACCTCCCCAGCGTGGAATGGTGGTCCTCCTACAACCTGGAATCCACCGACGACTACGCCCGCAAGCTGGACGCGGAGGTTATCGCCCACATCACGGCGGCGGCCAACATGTCCAACTTTGAGCTTCCCCTGGCCACCACCACGGAGGAGCGCATCCTGGAGGGCATCGGCGCGGCGGTGGAGTTCGCTGACCCGGACTACATCCTCCTGGGCTGGGACCTGTTCAAGGAGATGGCCCTGGCAAAGAAGTTTGACCAGTCGGTGGCCCAGGCCTCCGGCGGTGACGCCACCATCACCCTGGCCTCCGGGAAGATGTCCACCTCCTACCTGACCATCCAGGTCAAGGCCGCCCCCCGGTCCCTGGTGGACCAGAATGGCCGCGTCATCGTGGGATGCAAGGCCGCCAACGAACTCCAGTCCCTGCCCGGCGGCCCCGTCCGTGTGGAGGGAATGGAGATTCAGAAGGGCCGTATTGACCACGGCGTCTTTGGCTACCACATCCTCCGCGATATTGACAAGCGCGGCGTGATTGAAGTCAAGAAGGCCGCCGTCTAGCCATGGCAACTCTTGTATCGGTCATTGGCTGGGTCTCCATCCAGGAGGCCATTGACCTCTGGTCCGACGCCCCGGGGGAGGAGGCTGACGGGTACGCCCAGTTAGCCTCCCTCCTGGGGGCCGCCCACGAGGTCCTGGCCCCGCTGGGGACCACCGTGGAGCCACCGCCGGAGAAGTACAAACAGGCCCAGCTCCTCTACACCCAGCACCTATGGAGCCGCCGCCAGTCCGGGAACGGTGACTCCTTTGGTCCTGAGGGCCTGACGGTCTCCACGTTCCCCATGGTCCAGGAGGCCAAGGACCTCATGAGGTCCGGGCGCTCCAAGTTCCGGGGCCTGGTATGACCACGGCCCGGGGGATGGTAGCCGCACAAATCCGCCAGGACCACTCCTCCTGGGACGTGAGGTCCTACCCGTACATCCCGCCGAACGTGACCACCACCAAGCCCGTGGTGTCCGTGTGGCGGACGGACCTGACCCCGGCCTCCAACTCCCTCAAACTCCGCCACCCCGTCACCGTGAACCTGTACGGGTCCAAGACGGCGGGGGAGGCGGTGGAGGAGGAGCTGGACGGCCTCCTGGATGAGGTCATGCTGTCCCTCCAGCGGCTGGACCAGTTCACCTGGACGGACGCATCCCGGACCACCTGGACCGGGAACGTCTCCGGCTGGCAGATCACCGGACACATGGAACCAAACAACACCTACGCCTCCACCGTGAGAGCAGAGAGAGAGAGTCCCTAATGCCCGCTTCAACGCTGGTCCAGCTCGAAATCAAGAATGCCCTGGTCAAGGCCAAGCTGACCGCTGACCCCACCCTGGTGGAGTACGGGGACCATGTGGACAACGTGGCGCTGACCACCGCCGCCACTACCGCCCTGTTCGCCGCCGTGTCCGGGAACTCCAAGGCCACCCTGGGAGACCCCACGGAAACCATCGTCCTGAACATCGCCCAGTCCCTGAAGGCCGGATCTCTGTGGCTGTTCCTCCGGGCCTCCCACGGTAAGGAGGGCACGGTGGAAATCATGCCCAAGGGCGGGACCGCCCCGAAGATCGCCGCCACTGTCACGTTCCAGGCCCCCGGGTCCCTGGGCGGGGCCGTGGGCGGCGGGACCTCCGGGGCCACCATCCTGGTCCACGGCCTGGCCACCATCACCCCGGAGGCCTAACCCACGTGGAGTTCAAGCCCAGCGCCAAAACGGTCAAGGAGCTGCGGGCCGTGGCGCTGGGCCTGAAACTCCTGGACAAAGACATCAAGCGGGACATCTCCCGGTCCATCCGGGAAGAAATCTCCGGGGCCTGGAAGGACGAGATAGCGGCCCGCCTGGTCACCAAGATGGACCAGAAGATTTACGCGGGGGCCAGGGTGGCCCCAGGGAACCCCGCCAGGGCCATGGCGGGCACCTCCCGCCGGGCGCTCTCCAAGGGCGGCCTGACCCCGATGGAGGGTGTGCGGGCCTATGAGTTCGGCGCACCCACCCGGGCCACCCATGAGACCACTTATGACCGGGAGGGTCACGAGGTCACCCGGCACACCAAACGGCAACTACCCAAGGCCGTCAAAGAGGGCCGGATAGCCTACGCCGCCTGGGCCAAGGTAGGCCCCCGGATGGTCTCCCTGTGGGTCCAGATCATCGTCCGCAACATCCACGAAAAGCTAGAGGGAAAATAACTTGTCCAAGCCAATTGCCATTGAATTTTCGGCAGACACCAAGGATGTCATCCGGGGGGCCGGAAACATCGCGGACGCCTTTGACGAGGTCTCTGACGCCCTGGTGGACGTGGGTAAGGCCTCCGCCAAATCCACGGACAAAGTCCAGGACGGGGCCAAGGACGTGGACAAGGCCCTGGACAAGGCCGGGGACTCCGCCGACGAGCTGGGCCGGAAGATGAAAGAGTCCATGTCCAAGGTCTCCGATGACGCCCGGAAGGCCGGTAAGGGCATCGGGGACGGGGTGGAGAAAGGCACCCGTGAGGCCGGGGAATCCCTGGACGAGATGAAAGGGGAGGCCGCGTCCACGGCCAAGGAATCCGCCGCCAGCTTTGACGGTTCCGCCGAGTCCATCCTGGGGAGTTTCCAGGAGGTGGCCGCTAACGCCTTTGCCGGGTTTGGTCCCGCCGGGGCCGCCGCTGGCCTGGCCGCCGCCGTGGGAATCGGCATCGCTGTTACGGCCATGCAGGACACCGCCGAAAAGGCCACGGAGGCCAAACAGAAATCCGTGGACATGATCGACGCCATCAAGGACGCGGGCGGAAACCTGGCGGACATGGACCTCTCCGAAAAAATCATCGGCTGGGGCCGGGAAGTCATGGAGGACAACTGGATCACCTTTTGGGCGGACGAGTCCTCCACCAGGTTCCAGGAGACCGCCAAGGACGCCAAGGAATACGGGGTGGACACCCGGGACGCCATCCGGGCCGCCTCCGGGTCCCTGGAGGACTCCCAGCGGTTCCTGGACGCCACCGCCCAGTCCTGGCAGGACCTCTCCCGGGAGATTGACAACGGCACCACCACCACGGAACAGGGCCTCATGGTGATGGACGACTCCGCCAAGTCAGCCCTGAACCAACGAAACGCCCTCTCTGACCTCCGGGGCCAGGCGGAGGATAACATCAAGACCACCAAAGACGCGGTGGAAATCTACGGCATCGAAAAGGACGCCCTGGACGCCACGAAGGAGGCGGCGGAGGCCGCCACGGAGGCCATCCAGGAAAAGGCGGACGCCAACTCCAACGCCGCCTCCGCCGCCATGTCCGCCCAGGAGGCGGACCTGGCCTGGATTGAGACCCTGGGCACGATGTCCAAGGACATCGCCGCCAACGGTCACACGATCGACATCAACACCGAGGCTGGCCGGGCTAACCGGGAATCCCTCCTGGACATCGCCTCCGCCGCTAACTCCGTGGTGGAGGCCCAGGTGGCCCAGGGCGGCTCCACCGCCGATGTCACCGCCAAGGCCCAGGCCCTCCGGGACGCCTTTGTCAACCAGGCGGACGCCGCCGGATACACCCGGGCGGAGGCGGAGGCCCTGGCCACCTCCTACGGCCTGGTCCCGGGGAATGTGGACACCATGGTCCAGGCCCACGGCACCGAGGAGGCCAAGGCCGCCGTGGAGTCCATCCCGGCGGCCAAAAATACGGACGTTACCGTGACCCAGGCCGGGGCAGAGGAGGCCGGGGCCGCCGTGTCCAAGGCCGCCGAACCCAAAGAGGCGGAGGTCACGGTCAAAGAGTCCGGGGCCGCCGCCGTCCAACAGACCATTGACAACATCAAGGGACGGGACATTCCCATCACGCTCTCCATCGCCAACGCCGGGAACTTCGCCAACGAACTAGCCCGCCTGACCGCCCCCCGGACCGCCTACGTGGACCTGGTGGCCCGCCCGGGCGTAGGAGTGGCCCAGTGACCACCACCATCACCACCACCGTGGCCCGCTCCGCCGGGCGGGTCCGCCTGGAAATCACCAACACCGCCACCATCACCTCCATCATCCGGGCCGACATCAACGGGACCCGCCCGGTCCGGACCGTGGCCGGATACCTCCCCCGGACCGCCGGGACCAACGCGGTCATCTATGACTACGAACCGGCCCTGTCCGGGGACATCACCTACCGGGTCACCACCTCCGAGGGGACCGTGGAGGCCTGGACCACCCTGGAGGCAACCCCGCCCC
>JALZOQ010000230.1 GCA_030913835.1 Actinomycetota bacterium
GGCCTTGCCCGACGCCTTTGATGTCGGCGATCTCCTTGCGGACGGACACGATCTCGCGCAAGAGCTCGATCCGTTTGCGGCGGTCCTTCTCCAGCTTCAGCCTTTTCGTCAGGTAGGTGTTGATGGCTTCGAGGGCGTCGAGGTCGTCCTTCATGCCCGCGCTCAGCTTCGCCCGTTCGAGGCGTTCTTGGAAGACGCGCGGGACGAGATCGAACGGCTTCGCCTTCGGCTTCTGGTCCTTCGCGCCGACTACGAGATCCCCGCCGCCGCTTCGCGGCTTTTTGGGGGCTGCGGCCGTGGACGCTCCGCCCGCGAAGCTGATCGGCGCGTTGTTGTCGACGTGCACATGCGCCCCACCTGCGGTCCCGCCCGCGACGGTGCCGAGCACGTCACCCTTCTTGTAACGGCCGAGCGGCGACAAGGTCGCCAGGTGCGTCATGAACCAGATCGTTCCGCCGTCGCCGATGTAGTAGAGGCTGTACCCGTTGATGTTGTTCGACCCGGCCTTCGGGGCGCTGCCGCTGTGCCTCGTGATCCGGCCGTCCTCCGGGGCGAGGACGCGGGTGCCGGGCTCGGCGAAGATGTCGATGGCGGTCTTGCTGCCGGGGAAGCCTGCGGTTGCGTGGGTCGGCGTGTACGACGCGGGGATCTGGAGGTTGCCTCCTTGCTTGCCGGTCCGCGGGTGGTAGACGCTGCCGCCCGGCGTGGTCTTCGGCGCGCTCTTCTTCCCGACCACGCCGCCGCCTTGCAGCGCCCGCGACGCCGCCGAGTTGTCGTAGCCGGGAATGCGGCTGAACGCGTCGTCGAGCATACGGTCGATCGTGTTCCCCGCCTCGTCGATGCTCTTCTTGTTCAACAGCACCGAGATCAAAATGGTGATCGTGCCGAGCCTGCCCAAAGCGACCAGCGACCCGCGCAGCCGGCTCACCTTCCCCGCCGCCCCGCCAGCCACGCCAGTACCGAGACCCCGGTCGCCCATCCCCCCACCGGCCGCGGACACGCCGATCGCCTCGATCGCCGCCGCGTACCCCGCCAGCTTCGACGCGACCTTCAAACCGATCAGCAACAGCAGCATGTTCTTCAAGCCGCCGACCGCCTCAGTCGCGCCCCGCGCCACCCCCGCCAGCGTCTTCACGACCGGCCACACCGCCTCGATAGCGGCCCGGACCCCAGCGACCGCGTTCTTGAGTTCCCGCTGCGCGTCCCCGCTTTCCAGCGTCCCCTCGAGCCACTTGTTCAGCTCGGTCATCAGCTCCCGAATGGTCGGGAGAAGCGCCTCCCCGAGGGACGCTTCGAGGTCACGGACGAGGGCGTGGAAGGTGCGGGTCTGGCTCGCGCCCTTCTGATTGAAGTGCTCCTGCGCCGTCGCGCTCTCACGCTGGATCAGCGACAGCCTTGCCGTCGCCTTCTCCTGCTCGGTCAGCTTCACCGTCGTGCCGCCGAGGCTTTTCTCCAGCCCGTCCTGCGCGTCCTTCAACGCGAGCTGCGCCGACGCGACCTGGGTGGTGCCCGGCCCGTACTCCTTCAGCGCCTGGTTGTACTTCGCTTGAGCGATCGAAAGCCTGGTCTGCGCCTCCGCGACCGCGTCCACATCGACCTTCGACTTGACCAGACCGAGTCTCAGCGCCTCCGCGTTGATCGACGCCGTCGATAGATAGACGCCGTACTCGCGCAGCGAGCGGGTGCTGCCAGCGATCGCCGACCGCACGGCCTCGATGCCCTCCTCGGGCTCCGTCCCGGCGAAGCCGGCCAGCGCCGTCCCGATCTTCACGTACTCCGGTGCGAGCTTCGCCGCCTCCGGCTGCGACTTGCCCATCGCGATCAGGGTGCGGCCGATCGCCGCCGTGAAATGAAGCGCCTCGTCCCGCGCCAGCCCTAGGCTCGTCGCCGTCGTGTGGCTCCACTTGATGATCGCCGGGGCGAAGGTGCCGAATACCAACTCCGTCTTCCGTGTCTCCTTGCCGAGGCTTTTCGCTACCTCGATCGCGTCCTTCACGATGGCGGTGAATCCGGCGGCGCTGAGGAACGCTGCGGAAGCGAACGCGATCGACCGGCCTAGGCTTTGGAACGCGCCGGAGCCCGCGACCGCGCCGCGCGACGCCTGCTTTACGTCGCGGTCGAAGAACGTGAACTGCTGCCCGGTGCTCTTCGCCCTGCGCTCGAGCCGGTCCAGCGAGTCGCCTGTCCTGTCCGCGCCCCGAACAGCGTCATGCTCATCACTACGGAACCGCAGATAAACAACCGGGTCAGTCATCCTGGCCGCCCTCCATCGGAATCTGGCTCAGCACCTCAGGCGGCGGCGGCTCGCCGTGACGCCAGAACACCCTTTGCCCGTCAGCGGCAACCGACGACACCCGCCCGTCGCCCATCTCGTCGCCGTCTACGTCGCGGCTGGCTCGGGCGTGCGCGAGGTGCGCCCGGAAGACCCGCCAGGGGACGCCTCGCCACCAGTACGGCCCCCACCCGTACCCGCCCGCTTCCGGCGGCTTCGCGAACCTGAGGAGGACCCTGGAGAGCGCTTCTTCGAGGCTAAAGGGCCGCCGTCACCACCATCCTCTGCGTCCGCGGTGTCGCCGGTGAGCGCGTCGACCTGCTCGGCAAGATCAGGAAGCCTCCCGACCGCCTCCAGCAGCGCCGTCAACACCTCCGCCTGCACCGACTCACGCCCGGACAGGGCCTCCAGCGTGGCGAGGATCTCCTGCCCGTTCAGCTCCAACGCTGGGGCGTCCGGCTGCCGCTGCTCGACGAGGTACTGGATGAAGTCGCGGCCGACCTCGATCAGCCGGCCGATCTCCGCCTTCGTCTTCTCCACCGCATCGTCGTCTTTCAGGTCGGTGTCGGCGGAGAGGGTGATCGCCCGGTTGACGGCCTCCTCTGCGACCAGCGCTTCGCCCATGTCTTCGACGTCGATGTTCGGGTCGATCGTGTAGTCGCCCTGGTCGATCTGGAGGATGATGAGGGGGCGGCGGCGTTCCTTGAAGTTGAGGGTGACCGGCTCGGCCACCGGGCTACACCGCGACGTTCGTCGGGTTGAACGGGGCGCCGATCGACGTGATCGAGTTCACCAGCGTGATCTTCGACGCGTACCCGGCCGTCTCGTCGTAGGCGGCGGTGAAGTCGAAGCTGCCGCCGACGCGGCGGCTGTTCGTCAGGTCCGCCGGGGCGCCGCCGGTGTACTGGCAGGCGGGCATCTCGACCCACATCGAATACTTGTACGCGGTCGCGCCGATCACTTTCGGCGACCGCCACCGGGCCTTCGCCGCGAACGTCGTGCCGGCCAAGAGTGCGTCGAGGTCGGCGGCCGCCAGCCGGTACTTCGGGATCGACCCGGTCAGGCGAAGCCGTGCGTCGCCGGGGTTCAGCTCCGACGGGAAATACGACGCCTGCCCCAGCGGCCGGTTCGCGACGAGCTCGTTCGCGACCGCGATCGAGAAGTCGTCGGTGGTGCCCGTCGCCGCGAGCCAGGTGAGGGTGAGGTCGCCGCGGCGGAAGAACGGGATCGCCTGCGTGTCGTACGCCGGCGTCAGGTTCGGATCCGCCGTCCGCACGTACACGAGGCCGAGCAGGTCGGCGGTCATGTCGCCGGCGCTGTTCAGGGTGAGGCCGCCGACGCCGACGCCTTGGGCTTTCACGAACACGGCGTCGGTGACGTAGTTCAGGAGCATCTGCATCGACCGGGCCTGCTGCGCCGACGTCGTGAACGGCCGCGGCGTGAACACCCACTTGGACGCGCCGGTCGGGACGTGGCCGGTGATCGCCTCGCCGCCGGTCGTGGCGGGATGGGCGCTGCAGCCGGTGAACGACGTCGCGGTCGTGCCAGTGTAGGTGACGGCGGTCCCGAGCAGGATGAACGTGCCGGTAGCGGGGAACAAGCTCGTGGAGGCGACGTTGACGGTGGCCGAGTCGAGCGCGTTCACACCCGTCGCGGTCGTTGTGTCCGGATCAGCGACGAGGGCACCGCCGGCGGTGTACGTGCATTGGTAGCCGCCCGCGCACAGCAGCCACGTCAACGGGTTCGCGTACGCCCGGACGGCGAGGGAGCCTGCGGGGGCGTACCCGTCGACCAGCGAAGGGACGGCGCCTTCGATGCCGCGCAGCTCGTCGGCACGATCGACGAACGCGACGTTGGGGCTGTACCCGACCGACGTGATCGGCAGGTAGGTGATGTCGGTCGCGACCCGGTACGGCGCCGTCGTGACGGCCGCCTCGTAGCGGGGAGTTTCCTCGAGAGCGAGCTGGACGCAGGACTGCAGGGTCGCCATCGGCTACCCCTTGTCCTCGTCGGGAACCGGGGCGACGCCTTCGAGGGCGGCCTGCTTGTCCGCGACGGTCTTCACGTCCGGCCCGAACACGACGCCACGCATCTCCGCGACCGCATCGAGCTCCTCATGCGTACGCGGCAGATCGGGAACGGACGGTTTGGCGCGGACGGTCGTCTCCTCCAGCGGCACCCCCTGCTCCTTCACGATCTCCGCGAGCTCCGCCGTGGTGCGGCCGGTGTCGACCACGGCGACCGGCTCGCCGAGCCGGTAGACGCCAGGGACGCCGCCGTAGTGCACACCGTCGGTGCTCGTAAGCCCCGAATCCGGCTTCAGCTCGTACGCGGTCTCCTTCTCCGGCATCGCCACCAGTATCGGAACGACCCGGATTCGCGCAGGACGCGGCGGTTAGAGCTTCATGTCGCGCTCGAACGCCGGCGCCAAGTTCGTGTCGCGCAACGCCGCCACCTCACCCTGCACCGACGCGACGCTGCCGTACGTCGGCTCCTCCAGCCAGAAGTCGCCGGCGCGATGACCGCCGCCGCCCACACCCGCCTCCAGAAGCGCGACGGCGGGGAAGGAGCCGTCCTGGATCTGCCCGAACCCACGCTCCCAGATGCGGACAGCATCGTCCTGCGCGGCCTTCGTGACCCTGTCGGAGGGCAGCCCCGCATACGCGCGGGCGAGCACCCCGTACGCCGCCAGATCCCTGAACGAGTCCTTCGTCTCCGCATCCAACGCGGCAGGGTCGTAGCCGCGGCCCCGCAGCGCCACGCTGATCTCGCTCGACACATCATCGACCAGCCCGGCCAGGTCGTTCTCGTCCGGCCGCTCCCCCGTGATGCTGAACGACGGGGCCAACCTGCCTGCGCGGGCGAGGACATCGTCGGTGGTGGCGTAGACGACGGCCACTCAGGCCACCGCGGTTACGGGCTCGGCGTCTGAGGGCCGGTGGTGATCGCGCCGGCAGCCTGGATCGCGTCCATCAGAGTGGCGCGCGACTGGCCTTCGGTCTCGATGCCTGCGCCCTTGGCGTGCTCGGAGAGGTCCTCGTCGGAGAGCTTCTCGAGCTCCTCACGGGACGCGGCGCCGGGTGCGCCTTCGAGCGACGGGCCGCCGAGAGCGTTGAACGCGTCGCCGTCGGTGGCTGCGGACTTGCCCTCCTTCGAGGACGCGTCGGCGAGCGCGTTCAGACCTTCGCCACGCTCGAACTCGGCGTCGGACACTTCGATCGTCTGGCCCTTGTCCGCCTCTTGGATGACCGCGTTCGGAGGGTCACCCTCGGTCCAGCGGTACCGGTCGCTCAGGACGACCGCGTTCTTCATGCCAGCACTGTCCTTCTTCGCAGGCATCGGGTTACGAGACTCCGGTGATCACGACGACCGCGCGCGGCTCGACCAGGGCCATGGCGGGCCAGCGGCCTGCGGCGACGATCTTGTCCTTCGGGGAATGGTCGTCGTACACCTTGACCCAGATCGGGGCGAAGTCGCCGCCGGCGGGCTGGTATGCCTGGAAGCCCTCTTCCGGGTCGGGGCGTTCGTCGGCGATCGTGCCGGCGAGATTGCTCGCCATCAGCACGGCGGTGGTCTGCGCGATCTGGTTCGTGTAAAGGATCTGGCGGAGGCCCATGAACGGCGCCTGCTCACCGGTCGTGATCGCCGTCGCCCCGGCCTCGCGCGGTAGTCGCGCGGCGAGCTGGTCGTTGTTGATCAGGTCGTCGCGGCGGCGGGGGTTCAGGATCAGCGTGTCCGCGACGAGTCCTTCGTCGAGGATGTCGATCATCTCCTGCGCGGCTGCGATGTCGGACGCGATCTTCGTGCCGACGGTCGTCCACACGGCCGAGGCCGAGAGCGTCTGCACCCCACCTACGACGGTCGTCAGGAGCGACATGGCCTTCGTGTCGACGAACTTGACGAGCATGTTCGCGAGCTTCAGCTGGCCGCGGACGAACTGGTCGCGCTGGTTGCGGCGGATCGCCAGGTTCGAGATCGGCACCTCGAGCCCGTACTGGTGAACGAGCTCGGTGTACAGGGCCTCTGACCAGCCGGTGCGGGGCCAGGAGCCGCGCTCCGCGATCTCTTCGACGTCCCGGTCGAGGTAGATCGACTCGCTCTTCTCGTACACCATCGAGCCGCCCGCGACCTGGTCGGGGGTGCCGCGCGTGAAGACCTTGTCGGCGATGAACCGCTTGGTCGCGAGGGAGGCGAGGTCGCGCGAGATCCTGATCGGCTGCTTCAGGTTCGCTGCGACGGTGAGGCTGGGGGATGAGGAATACGGCGGCATTTAGAGCATCATCTTGATCGGGCCGGCGACGGCGTTGGCGATGTCCTGGATGGCACGTCCGATGATCAGGCGGGGGTCTCCGTCGATGGCGATCGCGACGACGGTCCCGGCGGCGCCGGCCTTGACGTAGTCGCCTTCGGCGATGGCACCGGAGGCGGTCAGCGGCCAGACACCGTCGTTCGCGACTGTGATCTGATCTTCGGCGGCGGAGCCCGTGCGGAGCGCGACTCCCTGGCACTTCAGGCTGTTCGCGCCGGCCGGTCCGATGCGACGGTCTCCGGTCGCCTCGACGAGCTGGCCCGCCGTGACGGCGGCCGAGCACGTGTACGTGAGCCGTGCGCCTTCCGGGAAGTATTCGACGATCCCGCCGGAAACAGCCATTTAGACCACTTCCTCGACGGGGATGTTGTACTCGCGGCTGATCCGCTCACGCTCGGCCTTCTCTTCGAGCTCGCGCTGCTCTTCGTCGGTGTCGTCGTTGGAGCCGTATTCGCGGGCGAGGATGTCGTTGGCCTGGAGCTCGGCTGCGAACTCGCGCGCCATCTCCGGGTCCTTGTCGTAGCGGGCCTCCCACTTGCCGCGCTGGCCGGGCTCGACCTTGCCGGTCTCGACGAGCGACTCGATGAAGTGGCGGCGTTCGGTGAGGCGAAGCTTCTCCTGCGCGTCCTTCGCGTTCTTCTCTGCGTCGGCGAGGCGCGTCTCGAACTCGCGCTCCTTCGCCTCCAGCGCCCGCTTCGCGGCTTCGTCGCCTTCCGGCTTTTCGCCTTCGGGCTTCGCGCCGTCGCCGGGCTTGTCGCCCTCCGGCTCCGGCTCGAGCGCTTCGAGGAGTTTCTCGTCCGTGAGGTCTTCGGGCTTCACGTTGAGCGCGTCCGCGAATACGCGGCGCTGCTCGTCGTTCAGCTTCAGGTCGGTCTTCACGGGCATCTGGCCGCCAGTATCGGAACGGACGCGAAAACGTCCGGTCACGGCCTGCTCGTATTGCTTCGCCGCCTCGACCCACTGCTGCTCCGCGGTGACCCACTCCTCACGCGGAGCGACCGTCGCGCCATCCGCGCCGACCGTGTACGGCACGACCCAGGCGCGGCCCAACGACGCGTCCTCGTACCAGTCCTCCACCAGCGCCTTGCCGGGGGCGATGTCGCGGACGTAGAAGCGCGGGTCGCACATCCCGTCCGACGGCTCCCCGTTCAGCGCCTCCGACACCAAAGCCCGGATCGCGCTCAGCCCCTCAGCCGCGCTCCACACGACGGCGCCTGCGGCGTAGGCGACGCGGCGGAGCAGCTCGACGCCGTCGCCCTCATACAGGCTCACGACATCGTCGAGGGTGCGGACGGCGGGCATCTTCCCGCCCAGCCAGGCGAGGCCGGTGACAACCCAGTCGTACACCTTCCCGGTCGCCTGCGACGTGACCTTCGACAGCTCCACGCTGCGGGTGCGGTAGCCGCCCGCCTCGATGATCTCCGCGAGCTTCTTCGGGACCGCCTTCAGGTCGGCGAGGAGCTTGGTGCCGTCGTCGTTGACACGGACGTTCTCCATCCAGCCGACGGCGGGCATCTCGCCGGGGGTCGGGTCGACGAACCCAGAGTTCTGCGCGAGCTGCTGACTGTCTGAGTGGCCGATCTTGACGGGCGGCTTGATCTCGTCGCCGAGCTCCGCGTCGGCGTCGGCCATCGCCCGGAGGTCCTCTGGCTTCCAGAAGTCCCCTTCGGGCGGGGAGCCTATCCCGAAGACGGGGCCTCCAGAGGAGAGGATCTCGACGCCTTCGAGATCTACGGTTTCGAGCTTTCCGGCCACACGGCCAGTATCGGAACGGCCCGTTTACCCGAACGCGACCACGCCAGCCACCCGGAACTCAAGCACCGCCGACGTGCGGTACCCCTGCACATCACGGCTCATCGGATCCGACGGATCAGACTGCTGCACGAGCGCGTAGTCGTACGACACCGACTCCACCTCGACCTGCGGGCCGAACGCGTCCGGGACGACAAGAACCTGGATGGTCGCCTCCCCGAGCCCCACGATCTTCTCGTACAGCGTCTCGACGTCGCCGGTGCCGTGCTCGTCGGTCACGATCACCACGATCCGGTCGAGCGAGTCGGCCTCCCCGTACCCTTGCGGGAACCGGGTCAGGTCGCCGTGGCCGATGTACACCTCCACGCTGGGGAAGCCGCCTGCGGCGAGATTGTCGGACTGCCCTTTGTAGTAGGCGGCCGGGACGGCGATGGGGTTGCCGTCGTGGGCGGCCTCAGCGTTGTAGACGCTGACGGCGGCGGCGAGGCCACCAGCGGCTTGGAGGCTCGCTAGGGCGGCTTCGACGGTGGTCATGACGTGACGCAAGGGCACGCCGCCAGTATCGAATCGGGGTTAGACGCGGTGGAGGAGGTCGCGGATGTAGCTGGTCGCGACGGCTTCGAGCTCGCGTGCGGCGTCGGGCGGCAGCGGCGAGCCAAACACCAACGGCCGGGCGGGCATCCGGGCGTTGCCCGACTGGTGATGCCGAAGCTTCGGGTCGTCAATCCGCAGGATCAGCTCGCGGGCGGTCGCCACCCGGTCGGGCCGGGACGCCGCCTGCCGCAACGCACCCGTGCGGATCAGGAGCCCCTTCCCCGGATGCGTCGAGCGTTTGATCAGCGCGTACCGCTCCGACAACGGCGCCCACGGGCGACCACCGAACGCGCCCTCCGTTGAGAACTGTCTCGACCACCACGAGGTCGCGAGCGGAACTACGAGAGGCCAAAAGGGCGGAGGTCCTGCAGGAACAGCGAGAGCCTTCGCACACGTCGCTCCGCGTCGCGCTTGTCGATCTCGATGTCGTAATCAGCCATCAGGCCACCTCCCTCCACTGGCGACCTAGCGCAACCGTGGCGACGGTGGTTTCACGAACCCCGGTCTGCTCGCTGATCTGGGCTCGAGCTACTCCCGCCGCGAGGAGTCGCTTGACCTCGCGGATCTGCTCAACGGTGTACCGCGCCATGCCGTGCTGCTCGCCCGTCGCGTTACGGCCACGCTCGGTCTTGTCGCGATTATTGTCGATGCTCGTGCCCGCTTCGAGATGGGCGGGATTGCAGCACGGCGGGTTATCGCATCGGTGCCGCGCGCAGAGTCCGGGGGGGAGTGGACCGTTCGCCAGCTCGTACGAGAAGCGATGAGCGCGAAGCTGCGTAGGCCACGCCGAGAGGACCCCGTAGCCGTCGGCGTCTCGGTAGCCAGCCCACGGCCAGCACTCGTCGGCGCCTCTACGCTCAACCTGTCGCCAGAAGCGAGCGGCAAGGGTCGCTCCCGTCGGAGGAGCGATGCAGCCGATCTTCACCAGCCGATACGCGACGGTCGAGCGAGGTCTTCCCAGCCGCCGGGCAAGCTCGCGCTGCGGCACGCCGCGCGCGTGGAGCGACCTTAGTTCCTCGGTCTCCTCTGGGCTCCACGTCGATACAGCCACGCTTCCCATTATGGCCGTCACCCCGGTCAACTCGGAAGCGGCGCGACCCGGCAGCGGCAGCGTCCGCCGCCGAGACACGCGACCGCCGGGCCGCCGCCGGGGAGGTCAACCATCGCAGCCTGCCAGGTGTCGTACACGGTGCCGTCGCCCGCCTCGCACGGTCCGCAGGTGCCCTGATCGAGCACGCTCGTCCATTCCCATCCGGCGACCAAGTCCTCGTTGCGCTCGAACGTCTCAGACAGCCCCGCCGTCAACGCGCTCGAGACGACGTCGGCGGCGATCCCCCTGGCGCCCGGCACGTTGTACAGGGCGTGGGCCAGCGCCTGCGTCGCCCCGCCGATGTCGAGCAGCACCCGCTCTTCCTCGATCCGGGAGGAGAGGCGGAACAGCCGGTCGGCGACGGTCGCGACGAGGTGGGCGATGGCGGGTCGTGGTTCTTTCGGGTCGGCGACGTAGGAGCGGCGGGCGTCGGTGTAGCCGAGCCTGCGGAGTTCTTCGAGGGCTTCGCGGCGTCCGAGCTGGAAGAGCCGTTCCAGCGGGGCGATCATCGGGTTCGTCAACGTGAGCCTGACCGGCTCCGACCATGACTCCGCGTCCAACGCACGACGGACGGCCCGTCGCTGTTCCGCTCGGATCGCCCGCTCGAGATCGGCCTTGCCGGCGTTGAGTCCTTGGTCGAGGGCGAGGATGTTGATCGCCTTCTCGCTCGCGCGGAGCTCGCGGCGGATGAGTGTTTGGACGCGCGGCCAGGTGGCGGCGAGCGTCACGCCGCTGCTACGAGATCGGAGTCGACAAGCACAGTGAGGACCACGATCACGCCGCTGTCGCGGCGACCGCGAGCGATCGCGTAGGCGCGATGGCCGCCCGGTGTCCATACGAGCCAGTAGCCGTGACCCTGATGTCGGAACCGGTGCGAGAGAAGCGCGGCGATGACTTCCGATCGTGCGGTGTCGAGGTCGAGTTTGGGGGCGCGTTCGTGCAGTCGAAAGTCCGCGTGCTTCGTGATGACGACTCGGCTGCTCGCCCTCGGCGGGCGAGGGTCATGGTGCGAGGAGACAGCTTCGAGCGTCACGCGGCGTCGACGCGCCGTTGCCGCACGGAGAAGTACCCCTCCCCAGCGGCCTTCGCCGCCCCCGTCCCCTCGAACCGGTACCAGAAGTCGCCGGGCGTGGCCGGTGTGATCTTCGCCCGGAACAGCCCCGCGGACGGGTTCGTCGTGGCGAGGGTTTCGGTGGTGCCGTCGGGATGCTCGACTTTGCAGACGACCGTGGTCGGATTCGTGAGCGTCCCTAGTTCGTTGATGGCGGGGTCGGCGCCGATCCGGAACGTCGATTCCAAGGTGACTTCTTGGCCGATGTCGTAAGGGTCGTCGCTCACAGGGTTCGGAGGGTAGCGGTGGCGTCGGCGAGATCCCTGAGGCGAGCGGTGTCCGTGGTCAGGTCTCGGAACGTGACCGTGGTCGTGGCGAGGTCGCGGATCGTCGCCGTGGAAGCGCGGAGGTTGCGGAGCTCGACGGTGTGGCCGGCGTAGTCGCGGATGGCGATGACCGCCTTGACAGTCGTGACGCTGTCGCCAGGGCCGACGCCGCCTGCAACGGCTCCGCCCGGGGGGATGGTGACGGCCGCTGCGGCGTCGCGGCCGAGGGCGAGTGCCCCTTGGACAGCGAGGGTCGCGGTAGCCGAAGGTGAGCTTCCGTAGGCGGCGGACGCGCCCGCCCCGGTCGGGGCCATGCTGGCCGCGCCTGCGCCCGCCGCGGTCGCTCCGCCTGGCGTCGGCGTCTCGGCGAAGGTGATCGACTCCGTAGGCGCGCGCCCTGCGGCGATGGCTCCGCCCGCCGCCGTGCTTACCCGGGCGGCGGGGCCTTGCCCTTGCGCGACCGCGCCGCCTGCTGTCGTGGAGCCGCTCGAGACTGGCGTCTGCCCGCCTGCGGTGGCACCGTTCTGTCCGACCGGAGCTCGCGCGTTCGCGGCCGCTCCGTCGGCGATGGCGCCGCCGGGGATGGGCGTGACGGAGCCTTGCTCGGA
>JALZOQ010000273.1 GCA_030913835.1 Actinomycetota bacterium
GTGGAATCACTGCACGTAGGCGACCCGGCCGAAGGCGATGAGATCGAGATGGGACCGGTGATCTCCAAGTCGCAGCAGGAGCGTGTGCTCGGGTTCCTTGATCGGGCGAAGGGCGCCACCATCCTCACGGGCGGCGGATCGAACGGCGACCGCGGCTTCTTCGTCAAGCCGACGGTGGTCGTCGACGTCGGTCAGGAGGACGAGATTGTCCAGCGCGAGGTGTTCGGCCCGGTCGTCACGGTCCAGCGCTTCGCCGACGACGATCAGGCGATCGCGTGGGCGAACGACGTCAACTACGGGCTTGCGGCTTCGGTGTGGACGCGTGACATCGGCCGGGCGCTGAACGCAGCGCGCAAGCTGCAGTTCGGCACCGTCTGGATCAACGACCACATCCCGCTGGTCAGCGAGATGCCCCACGGCGGCTACAAGCAGTCCGGCTACGGCAAGGACCTGAGCGCGTACTCGCTCGAGGACTACACCCAGATCAAGCACGTGATGGCGAAGCTCGACTGACAGCCGGCGATTTTCGTCAGCGTGCGGGATCTCGCCGTAAGCTGTCGAAGAAAGCTGCTGAGGGTTCGCCCTCGGTGGACGGCTGGGACCCCACTCACCCGTGGGGTCCCAGCTCCCTCACGTCTCGTCGCCGCCCTTACGATGGGCGTTCGTCAGAGACGAGACTTCGGCGCGCACGTCGCGACTCCGATAGACGCCTACCCCGACGCGCTCGATCTCGCCGCGCCTTGCCATGTGATGAAGGGTGGCGTCAAGCTGCTTCCGCCCCTTCGTGTCCTGGGAAAGAAGCCCGAGAGCAAAAACATGGGCGCGGATACGCGCGCTGGATGCGGAGTCGGGCGACAGTTGCTCGAGAAACCGTAGGACCGCGAGGCGCTTGGGGTCTCGGAAGCGCCCGAGAGTGACTCCCGGCCCGGCCGGAAGTCTTGCAGGCACTCGACCCTGGGCCGGCCGCAGGGAAAAGGATTCCCATCGCGCGAATTCCTCTTCGAGCTGTGCGATCTGGAGCCCGAGTCGTTCGCGCTCCTCCTTCAGCTCTTCGATATGTGCCCGCACCGCCCGAGCGGGAAAAGCTGCATGCCACTTGGCTAGCTCGTCCCGGACGGTTCCCGCCCGCCCGTCGGTTTCATTAAAGGGCACAGGGACGGTTATACCACGCGCATCCGGACGGTGAACTCGCACGGCACATCTGTGGATAACTGACGGTTACTTACCCACAGATATTTCCACAGCTAGGCCGGTGCGACCAAAGCCAGAACGCGTTCGAGAAACGACGCAGCCCGCGGGTACGCGTCCAAGCGGTTGTGCAGCTTCGCGAGGCCGTGGCCCTCGTCGTGGTAGACGGCGAGCTCGCACGGGATGCCCTTCTCCGTCAGCACGCGGTGGATCTGCTCCGCCTCGGCGAGCGGCACCCGCGGGTCGTTCGCGCCGTGGATGATGAAGAGCGGGGCCCGCATCTGTTCGACGTGCGTCATGGGCGAGGCCTGCTCCAGGAACTCGCGGTCCCGGTCCAGATAGCCGTACTCTCGCTCGCGGAAGGCTCGCCGCCACTCGGACGTGTTCTCCAGGAACGTGACCAGGCTCGAGATGCCGACGATGTCCACGCCCGCGGCCCAGTGCTCCGGATGGAACGCGAGCCCGGCCAGCACCATGTAACCGCCGTATGAGCCGCCGTAGAGGACGACGCGGTCGGTGTCGAACCGGCCCTCGGACTCCAGCCAGTCCTTCAGCCCAACGAGGTCGCGTACTGACTCGAGGCGCTTCTCGATGTCGTCCAGGTGCTCGTAGCGCTTGCCGTAGCCCGTCGAGCCGCGGACGTTCGGCGCGGCCACGGCATACCCGTTCTGGACGAAGAACTGGGCGAGCGCGCTCCAGATCGGCCGTAGCTGCGCCTCAGGCCCGCCGTGGATCATCACGATCACCGGGGGCCGGTCCAGGCCAGCCGGCTCGTAGACAAAGGCGGGAACCGACTCACCGTCGAAGGAGTCGAAGCTGTGCAGCTCCGGCTCGACGAGCTCCTCCCGCGGCACCGCCCCCGGGCTCGTCGTCAGCCTCGTCGTCTTTTCGGCCTCCGTGTCGTAGACCCAGACGTCGCCGGGCTCGAGCGCCGAGGTGAAGTGGTACGCGAGGAAGCGGCCGTCCCGGGAGAACAGCGGCGCGTCGACCACGCCCCGGCCCGGCAACGGCACCTCGCCGCGAAGCTCGAGGGTCGCCGGGTCGTGGAGCCGCAGGACGGAGTAGCCGCCGGCGTTCTCGTCGACGAGCAGATGCCGGCCGGCATGGTCGACGTGGCACATCGTGTCCCACTGCGACTCGAGGACGTAGTCCCAGCTCCTCGTGGACATGTCGTAGCGCGCGATGTCGGCGAACTCGCGGCCGGTGGACGTCGAGAAGTAGAAGGCGCTCGAGTCGGGAAGCCACGCCGGGCGACCGAAGACGGCCTCGTCGTCGTGCGGCGAGACGTGGATCGGCTCGGCGCCGTCTACCGGCACTAGGTAGAGGTCGTTGTCGCCCGTTCGCTCGGTCAGCCGCTCGACCGCCACCCACTCCCCGTCCGGCGAGAAGCCGGCCGCCTCGCACCAGCCGCCCATGTCGAAGACGACCCGCTCCTCCCCATCTTCGAGTGGGCGAACGCAGACGTCGAAGTCGGCACCTGTTCGCGCGTTCGAGCTGTAGGCCACGAGCCTCCCGTCACGAGAGACCTCGGCGGCGCGGTGGATGAACTCTGGGTTGTAGACGAACGGCGTCGGTTCGGCGCCTGACGCAGCGTCGAGCAGGTAGAGCTGGATGCGCTCGTTGCCGCCACTGTCCTTGGCGAGCAGGATCCGGTCCGTGCCCGGGACGAACGTCCCGCTGACCTGGTCCTCGAAGTCGGTCAGCTGCTCGAGTGCGCCACCCGCTCTCGGTACGCGGTAGAGCTGGAGCGTGTTCTTCAGGTTCGAGAGGACGAGGACGGTCTCGCCGTCGTCGGAAAAGTCCGCCGGGTACGCGACGCGGATCTCGAGCAGCTGTCGCAGGCTCGCCACCGCGGCAGCCTAACGGCACGTACGATTAGCCGAGACGCGCGTCCCCGGAATCAATAGAAAGGGCTTGGATGGCGAGCTCAAAGCGGCAAACGACGATGGCGAAGCTCAATCGGGAACGGAAGGTGCTCGAGAAGCGCGAGCGCAAGCAGGAGAAGAAGGCGGCGCGGCTGGCGGCAGCCGAGGCGGGCCTGTACGACCCGGAGACCGGCGAGACCATCGACCGGCCGGCTGAAGCCGAAGCCGAAGCCGAAGCCGACCCCGCCGCCGAAGCTGAAGTCGAAGTCGAAGCGAAGAGCTAGGCCTTCACACTCGCGCTGCTTCTTGAGCAGCGCGACCTCAGGCCGTGCGAGCGGCTCGCACGGCCGTCTGCGCTCCCTTACCAGTCCGTTCTAGGAATCAGACAACCACTCGACCCAGCTCGGGGATGATGTCGTCCCCGTAGGCCTTCAGGATCTCCTCCTGCCCGTGGGTCATGAGGTAGATGTTGAACTGGTCGACGCCGATCGACTCGAGCTCCTTCAGCTTCGCCTTGACCTGATCGACCGTCCCGAGCACGCTGAAGCGGTCTGCGATCTCGTCGGTGACGAAATCGCCGTGCTGCGCGCCGACCCGTGAGTGGTCGTTGTAGTCGTAGAACTTGCGCGCCGCGACGTAGTCGGTGAGCTCCTTCGGGATCTCCGAGTCGGTGCCGTAGCGCTCGACGAGGTCGACGACGTGGTTCGAGACCATGGCCGGGAACCACTTCGTCTGCTCGCGGGCGTCCTGGATGTCGTCGGAGATGTGGCTCGGCGCGCTGACGATGCACTGCAGCGCGTCCGGATCGCGGCCGGCTTCCTCCGCGCCCTTCCGCGCCGTGGCCATGATCCACTGGATGATCGCGGGGTCGGCGAGCTGGATGATCACGCCGTCTCCCTGGCGCCCCGCGACCGCGAGCGCCTTCGGCCCGTAGCCGGCGACGTGCATCGGGATTTGCGGCAGCTCGTCCCGCACCCACTTCAGCTGGAGGTCCTTCTCGTTCCACTGCACCTCGCGCCCGTTCATGAACTCCTTGATCATCGCGAGCCGCCGCTCGAACTCAGCCACCTTGACGGGCTTCTGGCCGATGTAGCGCCGCGCGGAGTCGCCGCGGCCGATCCCCATCACCATCCGCCCGTTTGAGATGTCGTGCAACGTTGCGTAGGCGCTCGCGAGCACCGTCGGGTCGCGCGTCCCCGGGTTCGTCACCATTTGGCCGAGCTTCAGCTTCTCGGTCCCCTCCGCCGCGAGCGCGAGCAACGGGATCGACTCCTGCCAGAGGACATGCGAGTCGTAGGTCCAGCCGTATTCGAAGCCGTGGTGCTCGGCGAGTTGCATGAGCTCGACGAGACGCTGATACGGGGGATCGGGCAGGACGGTGACGCCGAAGCTGAGCACTGAGGCCTCCTGGGCAGGGAGTCGCCATTCTCCCGCGATCCGCGCCGCGTCGCAATCTCGATGCGTCGCTGGCAAATGTGCGCGCCGCGAGTGAGAATGACGCGTTGGCCGAGACAGAGACCCAGGCGGCGGTGGCCCCGGGTGCGCCCCGGACGACGCGGACGCCCGAGTTGAACCCGTTTGAGGCGGTCAACTACTTCTTCGGCCGTGCGGCCGACCACATCGGCCTGTCCGACGAGTTGCGCGACGTGCTCACCTCGTCGTACCGCGAGCTGACCGTGCAGGTCCCGGTCCGGCTCGACGACGGCACGCTGAAGGTTTTCACCGGCTACCGGGTCCAGCACAACGGCGCGCGCGGCCCCTACAAGGGCGGGATCCGCTACCACCCGGACGCCGACATCGACGAGGTGCGCGCGCTCGCCTCGCTGATGACCTGGAAGACGGCCGTCGTGGACATTCCGTACGGCGGGGCGAAAGGCGGTGTCCAGTGCGACCCGACCACGATGAGCATGGGCGAGAAGCAGCGCCTGACCCGCCGCTTCACGGGCGCGATCGGCTACGTCCTCGGTGTCAACCGCGACATCCCGGCGCCCGACGTGAACACGGATGGGCAGACGATGGCGTGGATGA
>JALZOQ010000290.1 GCA_030913835.1 Actinomycetota bacterium
TTTGGTACGCCCTCGTTCAGGGAGTGCGCGCGATCGCTCCGGTGATGCCGTTCCTTGCCGAGCATTTGTGGCGAAACCTGACCGCATCGGCCGAGGGCGCTCCGGAATCTGTCCATCTCGCCGGTTGGCCCGAGCCGGCGGAGTGGGACGGTGAGCTCGTGGACGAGGTAGCGGAGGTGCGTCGCGTGGTCGAGCTCGGCCGCCAGGCGCGCTCCGCGAGTGGGATGAAGCTGCGCCAGCCGCTGCGGCGGATGGTCGTCCAAGGAACGACGTCCGCGAGCCGCCACGAGGACGAGATCCGTGAGGAGCTGCGCGTGAAGGAGGTCGACTTCGGCCCGGTCGAGGCGATGGAGGTGCGTGTCAAGCCGAACCTGCCCGTGCTTGGGCCGAAGCTCGGAAAGGAGCTCGGCGCCGTGCGCCAGGCGCTCGCCGCCGGCCAGTTCGAGCAGCTCGACGACGGCGGGGTGCGAGTGGACGGCCACGTCTTCGGCGCCGACGAAGTGCTGGTGGAGCGCGTCGGCCGCGCGGGCTGGGCGCTCGCCGAGTCCGACGGACTCACAGTGGCACTCGAGCTAGCGCTCGACGACGAGCTCGAGCGGGAAGGCGAGATCTACGACCTGATCCACCGCGTGAACACGATGCGCAAGGACGCCGGCCTCGAGCTCACGGACCGCATTCGGGTCACGCTTCCGCGTGCGCAGGAGCCGCTGCTCGAGCACGCCGATTGGATCGCTCGCGAGACGCTCGCCGCGTCCGTCGACGCAGCGGACGTCGACGAGCCCAAGATCGAGCGCGTCTCGCAGTAGGTCAAGCGCCGTTGTACGCTCCGCCTGAGAGGAGGGCGCGATGGCACCGTGCGCGCAGTGCGGTGGCGAGGTCCAAGGGCGGTTCCGCTATTGCCCCTGGTGCGCCGCGCCCCAGCGGCGGAAGCTCGTCGAGTTCTTCCGAGCCGACCGGCGCGACGCGGGGAAGGCTCTGCGCGTGTCCCGCTACCTCGACGAGCGCCACGTCCGCTTCAGCGTGTGGGACGAGAGTGGCCGTGCCGAGGCCGCGGTGTCGCTCGACGAGCGGGAGGCGGCGCGGCTTGCACACTTCCTCGGCACGCCGCGCCCGCGTCCGCGCACGATCGACGCGCTGATCGAAACGCTTCGACTCTAGTCGCCGGCGGCGAGGAAGATCCACGAGCCGTCGGGCTTCATGCCGGCCCGCCAGCCGTAATAGTCGCCCCCGACGTTAGCTCTCGACGAGCGGGCCGAGCAGGCCGCGCTCGTACGCGGTCAGGTCGCTCTTCGTCTTGTCGTAGGCGAACGGCCAGATGTAGATCCCACGGTTGAGCGTGTAGGGCATCTGCAGGATCGACGCGAGGGCCTCGATCGGGCGCTGGTCGGTGGTCGCTTCGACATTCTTCCAGTACGCGATTGCTCCGCCGGGAAACGCGCCGCCGAACGAGTACTGGAAGCCCCGCGCCGGGACGAGCGGCCGCAGCTTCTCGTAGTCGCCCGTCTCGGCGGCTGCCAGCAGCTGCGCATGGGTCTTCGCGACCGCGCCAGGCAGTCCCGGCGGAGGCGCGGTCACCGTCGCCGTCCGCGTCTGCGTGACGGTCACAGTCTCCGTCTTCGTCGCTCCGCACCCCGCCGCGACGAGCACGAGCACGAGCAGGACGAGCGCGCTAGCCCTGAGTCTCGGCAAGCGCAAGCTCCCGTCGCAGCTCGACCGGAAGCCGGAACGTCACGTCCTCGTCGACCATCCGGTACTGCTCGACCTCGGCGGGCCCGCGGGCGCGGAACCAGTCACAGACGCGCTCGACGAGTGACTCCGGCGCCGACGCGCCCGACGTCACGCCGGCCGTCTCGACCCCCTCCAGCCACGCCTCCTCGATCTCGGTCTCGTCGTCGATCAGGTACGAGCGCACTCCCGCGGCGCGCGCCACGTCAACAAGGCGGTTCGAGTTCGAGCTGTTCCGCGAGCCGATCACGAGCAGGAGGTCTACCTCGCCGAGCATTTCCTTCACCGCCCACTGCCGGTTGGAGGTCGCGTAGCAGATGTCCTCCTTCTTCGGCGCGTGAATGTCGGGGAAGCGACGGCGGAGGACGCCGATGATCTCGCCCGTCTCGTCAACCGAGAGCGTGGTCTGCGTGATGTAGGCAAGACGCTCGTCGGGCGCAAGCTCGAGCGCCTCCGCGTCGGCGACCGACTCGACGAGCACGATCGCCTCCGGGGCCTCGCCCATCGTGCCGACGACCTCCTCATGGCCCGCGTGTCCGATCAGGACGACGCGGTAGCCGGCGTCGGCGTAGCGCCGGGCCTGGACGTGCACCTTCGTGACGAGCGGGCAGGTCGCGTCAATCGTGTTCAGCTGCCGCGCGTCGGCGTTCGCGTGCACCGACGGGGCGACCCCGTGCGCGGACAGGACGACGGTCTCGCCGCGGGGAACGTCCTCCTCGCTCTCGACGAAGATCGCGCCGCGTTCCTCGAGGTCGCGGACGACGTGGATGTTGTGGACGATCTGCTTGCGCACGTAGACGGGCGGGCCGTACAGGTCGAGCGCCTTCTCGACCGTCTCGACGGCACGCTCGACCCCGGCGCAGTAGCCGCGGGGCGAGGCAAGAAGGACGCGCTTGACCACGAACTCAGGATAGCCGCGCGCCATCGTGCGCCCGATCCGAGGATGGACTTGCCTGAATCCCGCTCCATACACTGTCCCACGCCGGAATGAGACGTTTTCTCCAGGGTGCGATCGAAGCGTTCCGCCGGCGTCGCGCGCCCGCGGTCAGTGCGACCGCGCCCGATCCCGCGGCGATGCGCGAGTGGACCGCCCTTTTGCGTGCGGTCGAGGCGCTCGGCGGTGAGCTCGACCTCGAGCGCGTGCTGTCACAGCTCGTCGAGCAGCTCGCGGAGCTGCTCCACGCAGACACGGCGGATTACTACGTCTACGAGCCCAACCGTAGGAGGCTTCGGTGCGCCGCGGCGCACGGACTCCCGGACGACCTTGTGGGCTTTGAGTTCGAGGTCGTAGCAGGCCCGACCGCGGATGCGATGGCGGAAGGGCGGCCGGTCGCGACGACGGAGCCGCCGGTGCCCCATCCCGCCTACGAGTCGCTCGCAGGCGCGGTCGTCGCTCCGCTCGACGGCAC
>JALZOQ010000301.1 GCA_030913835.1 Actinomycetota bacterium
ATGTTCGGCGGGCGCGACTCGAGCGTGATCACGTGCTCCTGCTGGAGCTGGAGCTCCGCCGCGTCCTCGATCGTCAGGATCCGCTCGTCGCCGGGGATGAACGCCGACATCGCGTTCAGCATCGTCGTCTTACCGGTGCCGGTACCGCCCGAGATGAGCACGTTGAGCTTTCCCTTCACGCAGGCGGAGATGAACTGCGCCGCCTTGGCGGAGATCGAGTTGAACGTGATCAGGTCGTTCATCGTGTACGGGTCGCGCGAGAACTTCCGGATCGTCAGCGTCGGGCCCCGCAGCGCGAGCGGCGGGATGATCGCGTTGACGCGGCTGCCGTCCGGCAGCCGTGCGTCGACCATCGGCGACGACTCGTCGATCCGCCGGCCGACCTGAGAAACGATCTTGTCGATGATGCGCATCAGGTGCGCGTTGTCGACGAACGAGATGGGCGTGTGCTCGATCTTGCCCTCTCGCTCGATGTAGATCTGGTCGTGCGCGTTGACCATCACTTCCGTGACGGAGTCGTCGCGGAGCAACGGCTCGAGCGGGCCGTAGCCCAGGATGTCGTCGCTGATGTCCCGCACGACCTGGCGCCGTTCTTCGCGCGTCAGCGGCGTCCGGTCGAGCGCGAGTTGCTCGGTGACGGCCCGGAGCACGCGGTCCGACAGATCCTCGGTCGTCTCGCGCTTGAAGAGCTCGGGGCCGAGCCGCGCGATGCACTCGTGGTGGATCCGCGTCTTCAGCTCCGCGTACGGGTCGACGCCGTGCGCGACCGGGGCGTTCTCGTCGCCCGGCTTGGCCGGGCGCTCGAGGGTGGCCGGGGTCGCGCCCACGCCGTTCGTGCGGTTGATTCGGTCGTGGAGGCCCATGGCTAGGCCTTCGCGAGGAAGCGGCGCTTCTTGCCTGCGTCCTCCTGCTCGGGGGTTGCCACGATCTTCGCCATCTCACGGACCGCCTTCGAGAAGTCGGCGCCTGAGTCGGCGAGGACGACCGGGTTGCCGCGGTTGACAGCGAGCGGCACGGCCCGGTCGGAGGGAACCTGGAAGCGCACGCGCTGCTCGAGCGCGCTCTCGACCTCCTTCTGCTTCATCCCGACCTTGGTGTTCGCCCGGTTCAGGACGACGCGCACCTTGTGCTTCGGGAACGAGAGGAGCTCGAGCGTCTGCAGGCTCAGCCGGACGTTCTTGACGGTCGGCACGTCGAGCGAGCAGACGAGGAGCAGCTCGTCGGTCTGGTCCAGCGTGGCCAGCATCGGCCCGTGGAAGAACGGCGAGGTGTCGACGAGGATCATGTCGTACGACTCGCGTGCGACCTCGAGCAGCCGGCCGAGCTTGGCCTCGGTGACGAGTTCCGCGTCCTCCGGCCGAAGTGGCGCGGGGAGGATGTCGAGCCCGGCCGGATGGCGCGCGATGTAGCCCGCGAGCTTCTCCGAGTCGAGCTCGCCGGGAGCGACGACGAGGTCATAGATCGTCTTGTCCGGCTCGAGGCCGAGCATGATCGCTGCATCGCCGAACTGGAGGTCGAGGTCGAGGAGGAGCGTGCGCTTCCCCTCGTACTTCGCCAGCGTCGCGGCGAGGTTCGTCGTGATCACGGTCTTGCCCGTCCCGCCCTTCGGCGAGAAGACGGTGATGATCCGGCCTTTCCTGCCTCCCGCGGCCGCCTGCTGGCGGCGCCCGGAATGGCCCGCCTTGCGGATCGAGAAGACAACGTTCTCCGTCAGCTGCGGCAGCAGCAGGACGTCGGCGATGTCCGCCTCGAGCGCCTGGTCGAGCAGCTCGGACGCCTCGCCGGCGGCGAGGATGATCAGCGGGGCCCGCGTGTGCTCGCGGATCCCGGCGATCTCGTCGGCAGGGAGCGTCGCGTCGTTGGTCGCGTGCAGGATCACCTGCAAGTGACCTCCGGCGAGCGTGCCCGACGCGTCGCGGACCTCGGCTGCACTTCCGACCAGCTCGAGGTCGGGGTGGGCGGCAAGCGCTTCGCAAAGCTGCGCGGAGCCCTCACAGCTGCCGGTGACGAAGATCCGAATCGCTTCGGACGGCGTTTCGTGGCTCATCGTTACCGCCTCCTTCCGAGAACGAGCTCGGCGAGCTGGTTTCCGCGCAGGCCGTCCGTGAGGACCGAGCCCACGGTCTCGACGCTCTCGGGACTGTCCGCGGCGTCGACGACCGGGCGGAGCTGGAGCGTCCAGTCGCCGTTCTTCTGGACGAAGAACAGCTTCTGCGCCTGCGTGTCGGTAACCCGAAGCAACACGCTGAAGTCGCCGCCCGGGCCGTTGAGCTGGCTGCCCGTGCCGGGTGACTCGGGCGCCTTCAGCACCTCGAGGTCACGCAAGACGACCCGCGTCGCGACCAGGTCTTCGGAGGCCGACGACGACGACGCCGAGGAGTCCCTGCGGAAGTCGATCAGCTTGTACTTGATGTTCGCCACGACGTCCACGTGGTCGTGCGGGCGAAGGGTTCCGGCCAGAAGCTGGTTCGCGTCACCCTCCATCTGCAGGGCGCGCATGTTTCCCCGAAGCTCCGACCGGACGCCCGACTGGGTGACCGGCTGGAAGCGGCGGGCGGAGACCTGTTCGCCGGCGTAGATCGGCTGCGTGGCGATCAGGTCTTCGATCTGCTTCGTGTCCGAGAGCGCGCCCGGCACGACGCTGCGCCGGAGCACCTGCTGCGGCGCGAGGAACTTCTTGGCGATCACGTCGGCGCCGGACGTCCCCTGGGGAATGTCCTTCGTCGCCACGAGCACCGAGACGTTCGCTTCGGCGTGCTGGACGTTCTGCTTGTAGCTGGTGACATAGAAGCCGGTGAGCAGGGCGGCGACAATCGCAAGCACCACTGCAACGGCGATGTTCCTTGCTCGGTAGGTCATGAGGCGATGTCCTTTGCTGTGGTGGTGCGGTTTGCGGTTAATCGACGAGCTGCACCGAGCGCGCGCCGAAATTGGGACTTCCGGATCCGGACGAGCCTTGGATCCCCTGCCAAATCACGTGCGTGAACCAGCCGGTCAACGTGCCTTTGTTGCCGTGCGTGGAGTAACTCGTGAGATGGAATCCGACCCACCCGACGATCTCGTACTCGAAGCTCGAGCCCTGCCCGCGGAGCTCGCGGTAGATCGGGAAGAGCATCTCGTCGCCGACACGCGTGGCGAGGGCGTCCTGCATGTCTCTTGATTCGAACTTTGCGCCCGGGTCGCTGTAATACCAGTCGAGCGGCATGAAGCCCTCGTAGCCCTTCCGCATCCAGCCGGCGAGGATGTCCGAACCCGTACCGCCGCGGGACCCGTCGATGTTCAACAGGTCGAAGCCGCCGGGGCCGAGCTTTCCGAGTTCCAGCGTCGTGTTCTGGTTGAAGCACGGGCAGCTGGTGCCCGAGAGGTACGGATGCTGCAGGTTGACGCCGATCGGCGCTGCGTACTGCGCCTGCGACATCGTGCCGGCGCGCGCCGAGGCGGTGGCTCTGACGGTGACGCTCTCCAGGCCGAACACCTTGCTGAAGAAGCCGGGAGCCTCCCGCGTCATGTTCACCTTGATCGTGTCGTTGGACAGCTGCTGGCCCGCGAAGGAGATGCCGGCGCTGCCGAGTCCGCCGCCGTTCTTGTCCGCGTACTCCACGGCGCGAGCCGTAGCGGCGCTGGTCGACTGGGGCAGCTCCTGGGCGCCCGCGAGCGCCGCGGCGTCCACGGTCTGCTGCAGGGCCCGATCCGAACGCCACCACGAGCCCATGTCGAGGACGAGCGCTGACATTCCGAGCAGCACCGTCATGAATACGAGAGCCAGAACCGTCGTTTGGCCGCGGTTATCGCTGCGAATGCTCATTCCACGCGCTCCGTCATAGAGGATTTGAGGTTCCCGCTCATCACGGGAATCCCGAACAGTTGAATGCGGTAGGGGTACTGCGCCGTGACCTTCACGTCGGTGCCGGCCTGCCAGCTGGAGACGACGTCCGGGTCCGGAAGCTTTGCGGGATCGAGGTCCGCGGCTGCGTTGCGAACCGCGGTCCGGGTCGTGCCGACCGGGTTGCTCGCGTTACGCGAGACCGCAGCCTTACGGGCGCCGGCGCGCACCGCGTCCGTCAGGGACAGGTAGTCCTTGAACGTGATCCCGAACTGGATGATTCCGAAGAGGAGCACCGCAAGGATCGGCAGGACGACCGCGAACTCGGTCACCGCTTGCCCTTTCTCGCTTCTGAGTGAATTTCTCTTGCTCAAGGCTCCTCGCAAATGTTTCGTTGAATTCCGTTTTGTCGAAATTCGGGCGGGCCGCCCATTACGGCTGTGGGAGGCCCGCCCGCAGTACTTACCGACGTCCTAGAGGATGCCGGCGACGTCCTTGATCGCGTTGCTGATGTTCGTGGAGAGCAGGGAGATCGCGCCGATCACGAGAAGCGTGACCACGGCGAGCACCACCGCGTACTCCGCCATCGTCTGACCCTCCTCGCGGCGAAGGCGCGCGATCTGGGTCTGGCCGAACGTGTAGAGCTGCAGCACAGGAATTCACCTCCCTTCGCCGATCCGAGGCACGCCAATCGTGCGCGCCAAAGCCTGCGGGGAAATCGAAATTGCTCTTGCTGTCCTGACGTACTGCCGGGGCGAGACCTGGTGCCACGCTTCGAAGTCCTTCCTACGTATGAGGGGGCGTGGCCGCGCCGCCGGATTTCTGATGCAGCCCGATCATCGAACCGGGAATGGGGCATCGTTATCCCCCCTTTTGGGGATCCGTCGGACGCTTCACCTGTTTGAGGGAAGTGCAGTTCGCCCGATGCCCCGATATTCGTCTCGTTCCGTTGCGGCCGCGGATCCAACTCGAAAACCGCGCCGGCGGCCCAGCACTGCCTCCGCCGCCACATCCGACGAGGAGCCAAGGCAATGTCAAGATTCTCAGGAAGCAAGCAAACGAGGGCCGCCAGCGGAACGCCGTCGGCTGTCGCTCACGTGCTCGCGTTCGCGCTCGGCGGCTCCGTCGCCGCGCTCGTGACGCGACAGCCGCAAGCTGCACCCGCACCCATGGCCCATCCCGCGTCGCCGGCTGCAGAGGCCGACGAGGCCGAGGAGCCTTCCATGGCCGCGTGGGAGTGGGCCGCCGAGCCCGCAGCGCAGCCCGCCGAGTTCGCCACCGACGCGCCGTCGTGGAGCCCGCAGAACGTGTGGGAGCGGCTCTCGCTGGACGACCCGGACGAGTTCGAGCCGGCTCCGCCGATCCCGGTCGCACCGATCGAGGACGCGAAGCCGTCGGTCGCCCCGACGCCCGAGCCCGCCGACGAGCCGCGTCCGCGGCTGCCGCACCGGTTCGCCGCGACGATGGCGATCGTCACGATGTTCTTCGCAGGCGCGGCGCTCTCGGC
>JALZOQ010000306.1 GCA_030913835.1 Actinomycetota bacterium
AGGCCCGCCCAGCCGACGACCGCCGCGTGCTCCCACGGCGGGGCGGGGCTGTGCTCACGCAGGCGCTTGAACAGCAACCGTGGCCCGTAGGTGAACGGAAACACCCAGAGCAGCCGCATGACGATCACCGCGGCCGAGACGATCGCGCCGTCGCGGGCGAGCGTCCACCCCGACCGGCCGCTGAGCTCGTCGAGGATCTTCGGCAGCTGCAGGCCGATGAGCAGGAACAAGAGCGAGTTGAGGACGAACGTGAGGATCTGCCAGAACGCAAACCCTTGGAGCCGTGTCTCCACCGTCGTCAGCAGCGGCGTGTGCCAGCCCATGTAGACGCCCGCGGTGACGACGGCGAGCACGCCCGAGACCCCCAGGGCGTCGGCCGGCAGGTACGCAAAATAGCCCGTCAGGAGCGCCATCGTGATCGACGCCGGCGCTGCGGGCATCCGCCGGCGAACCTCGCGGATGACGAAGCCGACGACGAGTCCGACCGCGACGCCGCCGACGGCGTTGAGGATCAGCCGTCCCGAGGCATCCGCGAGCGAGAACGTCCCCGAGACGGCCGCGGCGACGGCGACCTTGTAGAGCACGAGCGCGGTTCCGTCGTTGACGAGGCTCTCGCCCTCGATGATCGAGACCACGCTTCGCGGCACGCCGAGCCTGCGGGCGATCGAGGTCGCGGCGATCGCGTCCGTCGGGGAGACGATCGCGCCGAGGACGAAGGCCTCCGGCCAGCTGAAGCCGTCGATCCACGTGTGCGCGACGACCGCGACGCCGACCATGGTCGCCCCGACCAGGCCGACCGCGAGCAGGGAGATCGCGCGGACGTTCTCTCGGAGGTCGCGGAGGGACGTGAAGAAGGCGGCCGAGTAGAGCAGCGGCGGCAGCAGCGCCACGAGCACCAGGTCGGGTGGGAGAGTGAGCTCGGGCAGCCCCGGCACGAACCCGAGCGCCAAGCCACCGAGCACGAGCAGGATCGCGTACGGGACCCGTAGCCGGCTGACGAGAAAGAGCATCGCGGCCACCGCGGCGAGCAGCGCCAAGAGCTGCAGCTCCTCGTGCCGCGAGAAGTCCATGCGCCGAGATTACGTCGCAGGCGCATCTCTAGAGTAGGGCGCCATGTGCGGCATCAGCGGAATCGCGTCGGCCAAGGGCCCTCCCGACCCGGACCAGCTGGCGCGGATGAGCGCGAAGCTCGTCCATCGCGGACCGGACAGCGACGGCGCCTTCGTCGACGAGCGCGTCGGGATCGCGGCGCGGCGCCTCTCGATCATCGACGTCGCAGGCAGCGACCAGCCGCTCGCGAACGAGGACGAGACCGTCCATGTCGTCCAGAACGGCGAGATCTACAACTACCGCGAGCTTCGGCGCGAGCTGCAGAGCACCGGGCATAGCTTCCGCTCCGAGGGCGACACCGAGGTGCTGGCCCACCTGTACGAGGAGCACGGGACGGGCTTCGCCGAGCGGCTGCGCGGGATGTTCGCGGTCGCGATCTGGGACGCACGGCGCGGCAGGCTGGTGCTCGCGCGCGACCGCTTCGGGATCAAGCCGCTCTACTACCGCGCCGGCGGCGGCGGACTCGAGTTCGCGTCCGAGCTCAGAGCCCTTCCCCGCGGAGAGATCGACCTCGATGCGCTCGAGGCGTTCCTCGCCTTCAACTCGATCCCCTCTCCGCTGACGATCTTCCGCGACTCGCGCAAGCTGCCGGCCGGGCACCTGCTGATCTGGGACGGCGGCGAGCCGCGGCTCGAGCGGTTCGCGCGGCCTGCGCCGGCGCCCGTGGACGAGCTCCGGCAAGAAGAGGAGGCCGAGCTTGTCGAAGAGCTCCGCGCGCGCCTGCGTGACTCGGTCCGGGCGCATCTGGTCAGCGACGTCCCGGTCGGCGTCCTGCTCTCCGGCGGCGTGGATTCCTCGATGCTGGCGGCCCTAGCCGCCGAGGAGCTGAGCGAGCCGCTGCGCACGTTCTCGATCGGCTTCGAGGAGAAGTCGTTCAACGAGCTCCGCGACGTTCGCCTCGTCGTCGAGCGCTACGGAACGCGCCACCGCGAGCTCGTGCTCCGGCCGAACGCCGCCCTCCTCCTCCCGGCGCTCGCCGACGCTTTCGACGAGCCGTTCGCCGACTCGTCCGCGCTGCCGACCTATCTCGTTTCGCAGCTCGCCGCGGAGGACGTGAAGGTCGCGCTCTCCGGCGAAGGCGGGGACGAGCTCTTCGGCGGCTACTACACCTACGCGGCCGACCTGCTCGCCCAGCGCTTCGGCGGGCTGGCGCGCCTCGCCGCTCCGGTCGTCGAGCGGCTGCCCTCGTCGAGCCGCCGCGCCAGCTTCGACTACCGCGCCAAGCGCTTCGTGCGCGCGGCTCACCTGCCGCCGCTCGAGCGCCACCACGGCTGGAAGGAGATCTTCTCGGCCGACGCGCGGGCCGAGCTGCTCGGACGGCGCTCGTCGTTCGACCCGGTCGACCTCCTGCGGGCCCGCTTTGCGGAGACGAAAGGCGCGCCGCTCCTCGCGCGGCTCCAGGACGTCGATGCGTCCGTCTACCTCGTGGACGACCTGCTCGTGAAGACGGACCGCGCGTCGATGGCGCACTCGCTCGAGACGCGCGTCCCGTTCCTCGACACGGTGGTGACGAATCTCGCCTTCGCGCTCCCGACGCGGCACAAGGTGCGCGGCCTCCAGAAGAAGGTGCTGCTGCGGAAGGCGGCGGAGCCCCTGCTCCCGCGCCGGATCGTCCAGGCTCGCAAGCGCGGGTTTTCGATCCCCGCGGCCGCCTGGCTGCGCGGCGAGCTCGAGCCGTTCGCCCGTGAGACCCTGTCCCGGGACCGGGTGCGAAGCCAGGGCTTTTTCGACCCGGTCGCGGTCGAGCGCGTCCTGGACGACCACGTCTCCGGCCGCGAGGACTTGAGCCGCCAGCTCTGGGGATTGCTCGCATTCACGCTGTGGCACGAGCGGCACGTCGAACGAGAGCCGACGGCGCTGCGGGAGCCGCGGGTCGCCGCGGAAGTGCTCGCCGAGCGGTGAAAGTCTGGGTCGACATGACCGCGTCGGCCCATGTGCTCGTGTTCCGGCCGCTGATCCGGATCCTGCGGGAGCGCGACGACGAGGTGGAGATCACGGCGCGCGACTACGCGCAGACGTTGCAGCTGCTGGAGCTGCACGGGCTCGAAGCCGACGTGATCGGCCGGCACGGCGGGCGCTCGCGCTTCGGCAAAGCCCGCTCGATGTGGTCGCGCCTGGGTGCGCTGCGGCGGTGGGCGCGCGGCCGCGGCTTCGACGTCGCGCTCGCGCACGGCTCCCACGAGCTGACCATGACGGCGCAGAGGCTCGGCATCCCGAGCTCGACGACGTTCGACTACGAGTTCGCGTGGCTCCAGCACCAGCTCGGCTGCCGCGCCGCGACGAAGGTCGTCGTGCCCGACGCGATCCCGCCCGAGCGCCTGGCCAGGTACGGCGCCGAGCCGCCGAAGCTCGTGCAGTACCCGGGCCTGAAGGAGGAGTACTACCTCGCCGACTTCGAGCCGGACCGCAATGTGCTCGACGAGTGGCACGTCGACCCGGCGCGCACGCTCGTCGTCCTTCGTCCGCCGCCGGACGTCTCCCTCTACCACCGCCACTCGAACCCGCTCTTCCCGCAGACGCTCGAGCACCTCGGCCGGCACGAAGGCGTCCACGCATTCGTGCTGCCGCGCACGGACGAGCAGCGAGAGTACGTCCGCGGGCTCGCGCTGCCTTCGGTGATCCTCCCGGAGCGCGCTGTCGACGCCCAGAGCCTGATCGCGCTCGCCGACCTCGTCGTCTCGGCAGGCGGGACGATGAACCGCGAGGCGGCGGCACTCGGGGTCCCGGTCTACACGACGTACGGGGGGCAGCTCGGCGGAGTCGACGAGCAGCTGATCCGCGAGGGACGGCTCGTGCCGCTGACCGACCCGCGCGCGCTCGCGCTGCGGAAGCGCACGAGCGCGGACGGCGCGGAACGGGTTCGGCGCGACCCGCACTTAATGCTCAACCTGCTCCTTAGCGCCGCCGGCCCGGTCTAGAGCACCGGGTTCGGCACCGTCGTGACGGTGACCGTGACGGTCGTCACATCCGGAACGGTAACGGTCGTGCCGGGCACGGTCAGGGTCGTCGGCGGGACGGTCAGCGTCGTTCCCGCGGCGGTGACCCTCGTTCCGCCAAGCCGGACCGTGCGTGGGGGTGCCGTGATCGTCGTTGCGCCGACGTCGACGGACGCCCCGCTGTCGAGCACCGTTGCCAGTCCGAACCCGGCGCCGACGAGCACGGCAGGCACCACGATCCGTAGGGCCCAGCTCTGCAGCGGGCTCCGTGGCGCGACGCGCGAGAAACCGGTCCGGGCGACGTGAGAGACGCGGCGGAGCTCCGCGTCGACCCATGCCTCGGCCTCGACGTCGCCGAGCGAGCGCGCTGCCTCGCGGGCGTACCCGAGGATCTCGATCCATTTCTCGGTGCGGTGGACGACGTCGACGGTGGTCTGAACCGCGTGGACGAGCCGGAGCAGCTGCTCGAAGCGGCCGAGCCGGCACGCCCACTCGCTGATGCCGAGCACGGCGTCGAGATCGTCCACCGTGAGCCGACCGTCCTCGGCGATCGAAATCAGCTGCTGGATCAGGCGGTCGCCGGTGTCGACCAGGTTCCAAAGCTTCGAAAGGCGTTCTCGCAGACCCGGCGCCGCGGAGACCCGATCGTCCTCGTCACGTTGCAGGAGTCCCCGGCGATCGAGCTCGGCGACTGCTGGCCGCGCGACTGCGACGCCAAGCAGCTTCTCGATCTGGGCCGGGGAGAGCGACGTTTTGCCGACCACGGCGAGAGCGGCGAGAACGTCGCGCTCGAGCTCCGAGAGCCCGGAGAGCTGTTCCGTCAGTGCGTCATCGTCGGGCACGCGGTTCCGGACGATTGTCACGCTCCTCGATGGGGAGTGTCAAGCCAAGCTACGCCTGGAGCGCTGCGAGAACCTCCTCGCCGTACCGCTCGAGCTTGGTCGGACCCACGCCGGGTACGCTCCCCAGCTCTCCCATGCTTGTCGGCCGGCGCGCGACGATCTCCGCAAGCGTCGCGTTGTGGAAGACGACGTAGGCCGGGACCTCGTCGGACTTCGAACGCTCGAGGCGCCACGCCTTCAGCGCCGCGTAGACCGGGTCGTCGGGCTCGGGCGCGCGGCGCGGCGGCGGGGCTGCGACGCCGAGCTCTGCGAGAAACGGGCTCGGCTTGCCGGCCCAGGTGACGAGCAGATGCTTCCGCGCGCGGGTCAGGCCGACGTAGAGCAAGCGGCGCTCCTCGGCGAGCTGCGCGGGCGTCTTCGCCTGTCGAGCCGGGAGCTCCTTGTCCTCGAGGCGCGGGAGGAACACGGCGTCGAACTCGAGCCCCTTCGCGCGGTGATACGTGAGCAGGTGGATCCCGCGCCGGTCGTTTCCGTGCGAGCCGAAGCGGGCCTCGAGCATCGCGAGGAACGCAAGGACGTCGGCCTCGCCGTCCTCGAAAGCCTCCGCCAGGCGAACGAGGAACGCCAGGTCGTTCTGCCTCGTCTGCTCCCGCTCGCCGAGCCCGGCCTGCGGTTGCTCGACCCAGCCCTGCTGCGCGGCTGCCGCGCGCACCGCCGTCGCCGCCGGCTCCACCCCGCGACGCCGGAGCACCTTGACGAGGCCGCGGGCCGCATCACGGGCGAGCAGCGACGCGCCCTGGAACGGGATGTCGGCCTCGGCGAGCGCCGATTCGAGCTCCGCCGAACGGGAGTTGAGCCGGAAGAGAATCGCCATCTCCTCGTACGCGATCCCGCCTTCGTGCAGCGTGCGGGCCCGCGCGACGAGCGCAGCGCACTGCGCCTCCGGGTCGACGCACGCGGAGAGCTCGGGCGCCGGCCCGTCCGGTCGCGTCGCCCGCAGCACCTTCTCGGAGCCGCCGAGCCGCGGGACGAGCCGGTTCGC
>JALZOQ010000319.1 GCA_030913835.1 Actinomycetota bacterium
GAGGTCGGGGTACGTGTTCGCGTCCCGGGACGGGTTGGGCGTTGTACTCGTCTCGCACCCCTCCCCTACGGGGAGAGGGTCGGGTGCGGACGAGTTCCCCTCATCGCCGTGGACGTACTTGTCTCCACTCGTCTGAACGGGTGAGACGAGTTGCCAGACGGTGGCCCGGGGTGAGCGGTCATGTTGCTTCCCGGGCTCGCTACGGAAGAGATGGGGGCTTCCGGTGAGGCAGGCGTCGACGCGTGATCGTGCGGCTCCGATGCCGCCCTCCGACTTGGTCGCGATCTCCACGGCTGTGCGCCAGGTCCCGTCGCCGAGCAGGGCGATGAGCTCTTCCTCGAGCAGGCGCGGGTCGCCTTCGTCGCCGAGGAGCTCGAAGCTCGCGGTTTCGCGGACGAGGCCGACGACCATCGGTTTGATCGTGTCGCGCGCCCAGCGGAGTTTCGGCACGTTGAGCCGGATCTCGTCGCTGCGCTGCGTTGGCTTGACGGTGAGGAGCGTGTCGAGGGCGCCGCCCCACGCGCCCTGTAGCTGGGCGATCTCGTCCTCTGCTCCTTCCTTCCTGAAGTGGTGGAGGAAGACGAAGGCGCGGGTTGTGGCGAGCCCGAGCGGGACGAGCGTGGCGACGAAGTTCCGCACGTCCTCGGGGGAGCCGACGCCTTCGACGCCGAGCGAGCCGAGCGGGTCGCCGATCACAACGTCGATCCGGAGCTCGTCGAGCGCTGCGAGCGCGCGCTGGTGGGCGTCGCGGTCGCGGAAGGAGAAGTGGCCCCAGCGCCAGGTCTGGACGAAGAGCGCGCCCGCGATCGGGTGCGGCCAGTGCTCGCGCTTGGCGGCGAGCTTGGCGCGGAACATGTGGACCGGGCCTTCGTTCTCGACGAAGAGGATGCGGAGCGGCCGGCTGAGGGGGAAGCCGAGCCAGTCGGCGCCGCTTCCCAGGTGGAAGCCGAGGTCGAGCGCGAGCGTGGTCTTGCCGATGCCCGGCCGGCCGGCGCAGAGGACGAGCCCGCCCGCGGGGATGATCGTGTTTCGCTCGTCGCCGAGCAGTGGCATGGGGGACGTCGTGTCCTGTGCGATGAACTCGTCGACGGTTACGGCGAACAGCTCGTCGTCAGGCGGCACGGCCGCACCCCTCCACGAGCTCGTCGGGATGGGCCTGGACGACGTGCGTGTCGCGCAGGCCGGGCCACGCGAACGTCGCCGGGCAGTAGGGGCAGGAGATCGGCCGCTCGGTCGGCCCGTCGTCGAGTGCGCCGAGCAGGATCGCTTCGCAGAGCGGGACGTCGCCGGCCTCGAGCGCTTCGAGCGCGGCGACGATTGCCAGCGCGGCGTTCATCGCGCGCCCCCGAGCAGGCTGGCGAGCGCGCGAGCGAACCGCCCTAGTGGCGGCTCGGGGGCGTCAGCAGATTTTCGAGGGGAGGCGCGCTGCGGAGAGCGGCGGCGGCTCGCCCGAGGGCGTCGCTCACGCGATACACCGCGGCCGAGCCGAACCGACCGCACGTTCTGCTTGCCGTGGCGCGCGATGCGCGCGGCCCAGCGATACGTCGCCGCGTCGAGCTCACGTACGTGCCGTCTGGTGCCCTCGTCGCCATCGCGCGCCGCGATGTGGGCCTTCACCCGCGCGAGGGCGAACTCGCGGTCGGTCATGCCGCGAAAGTCGGGATCGCTTACAGAGGCGGTGGCCATCCGTCGCGTCTCCGAGTCGGTGTCGTCGTGTGGTGGGGAACCACGGAGGAAGTGGTAACAGACGGCCCGGTCTGCATAAGCCGATCGGCATAGGTCGGATGAGTCTCAGAAATGACGAAGGCGCCTCCGAGAGACGCCCGCGCCGGTTCCCCGTGACGACACCGCCCGCGACGAACGAACGGTTCGCTCAGAGACTATCGGGGGCAGCGGCGGTCATCCGGTCGCCGCCTGCTGCTCGGATGCCCCGAAGCCTTGCTGCTCGAGCTCGCCGCGGAGCTCGGCGAGCAGGGCGTCGATGATCTTTAGCCGTGACGGGGGCGGCGGTTCGACCCGGGGCGGCGCCGCGAGTGCCTGGTGCAGCTCCCGATTGCCGGCGTCGAGGGCGGCGCGGCGCGCTTGCGTTCTGTAGGCACGCCATTCGGCGAGCTGCAGCTCGCGGCGGTCGCCGGCGCGGCGCGCGCTTATCAGCGCCGGATGCTCGTGCCCGTTCAGCGGCGTCTTGCGGGCGGCGAGCTGCGAGAGCGTGTAGCCCTCGCGCGCCATCGGCACGGCGATCGTCAGCAGCGTCCAGCGGCCCCGGTCGCTGAGGGCGTCGACGTCGATCCGGTCCGTGTCCGCGACGGGGTCGCCTCTGCGGAGGGCCTCGCCGTAACTCCGGCGGGACTGGTCGTCATCGGCATCGTCCGAGTCGCCTACGTAGGCGGGCGAGAGCGCCACGAAATCGAGTGCGGCCCCGTAGCGCGACCCGGGTCTGCGACGCCTGTACCAGTCCGTTGTTCTACGGTGGAGGATGCTGAGGAGGTGCTTCGAGAAGCGCACCGAGCGCGTGTCGTCGAAGCGCTCGGACTCGGCCCAGGCTACGGCGAGCAGCTCGGCGACGAGCTCCTCGGTCTCACGGCCCCCCGCAGGTCCCGGGCCCCCCCGGTGGAAGCTGCGGACCACCGCGCGCACGAACGCCTCTGCGTCGTCGACGTCGCGCAGCGTGAGAGTCCCGTTGAGCACGCGTCACTGACTTTCGGCGGCGCTAAAGCTGTCCGCGCAGCGCGTCGACCATCTCCTCTTTCGCGCCCTTCAGGGCGTGCCGTAGGAAGTGGCGTGGCTTGGTCCCGGTGCGGCCAAGGCTCTCGCGGCGGCTTTTGTGCTCGGCGGAGGTCGTTCCGCGGAGCCTCTTCCGCCGCCGGCCGAGCGTGCCGAGCTCCTGCTG
>JALZOQ010000326.1 GCA_030913835.1 Actinomycetota bacterium
GCTCGGAGGGGTGTTCGACGATGCCGTCGCGGCCTGCGTCGAGCGCGCCGGCGGCGGGCCGAACGACTACCAGTTCTGGGAGCGCTCGGACGGCGCCGGCGCAACGCGACTCGTGCTGGCCGTGACGCCGGAGCTCTCGATCGACGAGCGGGAATCCGTCGAATCCGTCCTGGCCGAGCTGCGGGCTCGCGCGCCCGCCGGAACGCTCGTTGCGGAGATGTGGCGTGCCGCTGAGACGCTTGAGTTGACGCGAGTGCGTCCCGAGCCGACGGCAGCCCTGAAGACGCTCGCATTCGTTCCAGGCAAGCCTTAGATCGCCCGGTTCCGCGCGAACATACGTTCGTAACATGCTGGGTCCCTTGCAAGGGACTTGTAAATGCATGGACCTCTTGCTATCTTCTCCCTCAACTTCAGGGTGAGTCTTCGGCGGGTTGCATAAGGGAACCGTCCGAAAACCTCCCGCAAATCCCCCGGAGAGAGCCATGGCCGCCCGTCCCATGACCGCCGCTCAAACGGTTCAGAAGACTCAACGAGAGCTTGAGGATCTACAGCTCATCATGCGTGCGCGGAACGGCGATCCCTCCGCGCTCGACTACCTGATCCGTAAGTACACCGGCTTCGTGCGCCTCAAGGCGAGCTCGTACTTCCTCGCGGGCGGCGATTCGGAAGACCTGATCCAGGAGGGCCTGATCGGGCTGTACAAGGCGGTTCGAGATTTCCGCGCCGACAAGGAGACGTCGTTCCGCAGCTTCGCGGAGCTCTGCGTCACGCGCCAGATCATCACGGCGATCAAGACCGCTACGCGGTTCAAGCACGCGCCGCTGAACCAGTACGTCTCGTTCAGCCACACCCCGGCGGGCCAGGACTCGGACAGCGACTGCACCCTCGGTGACGCGCTGCCGGGCCCGAGCGTCGACGAACCGTCCACGTGCGTGATCTCGACGGAGGAGCTGCAGAGCCTCGTCTTCACCCTTGGGACGGGCCTGTCCAGGCTCGAGGCCGACGCGCTCCGCCTCTACCTCGAAGGTTCGTCGTACGAGGAGATGGCCGAGGAGCTCGGCTGCGACACGAAGACGATCGACAACGCTCTGCAACGCGTGAAGCGCAAGGTCGTCACCCACCAGCGCTCGCGGCAAGTCTTGCTCTAGTCCGCGCTACTCTCCGAGGCAGCCCGCCGGAGTAGCTCAGCTGGTAGAGCAACGGTTTTGTAAACCGTGGGTCGTGGGTTCGAGTCCCGCCTCCGGCTCCTACTAGTTCCCCAGGAACGCGAGCACCGCGAGCACGCGGCGTGGTCCTGCGCTGCGGCGGGACGGGAAGCCCCAGCTTCGGAAAATCGAGCAGGACGACGTCGGGATCGAGCTCGCCAACGGCCGCGAGTGCAGACTCTCCGTCCTCTGCCTCGCCGACCACCTCGAATCCCTCCGCCTCGAGCAGCGCGCGCGCTCCCGCGGAAGCTCGGATGGTCGTCCACGATCAGGACTGTCGTCACTTGCACATGGTCGCAGCTGCCTCAGGCTGCGACGGTACGGCTAACCGCACCCTTGTTCCCGTCGGCCAGCGGGATCTCGACGTTGAAGGTCGAGCCCTTGCCTTCCTGAGACTCGACCCAGAGGCGGCCGTTCACGCGGCGAACGAGCTCGCGACAGATGTACAGGCCGAGGCCGGTGCCGCCGATCCCGCGCGTCATGTCCGGATCGAGCCGGTAGAACCTTTCGAAGATCCGCGCCTGCTCCGAGGGTGGGATACCGAGGCCCTGATCGACGACCGCGAAGCGAAGGAAGCGGTCGTTCGGTGCGAGCTGCAACGTGATCGTGCCGCCCTCGGGCGAGTACTTCATCGCGTTGTCGACAAGGTTCGTCAGGACCTGCTGGAGCTGGCCCGGGTCGGCCTCGACCTGGGGCAGCCCGTCGGGCGCGTCGAGCTCGACAACGACGCCGTCCGTCGCGTGCGTCCGCGCGGCGTCGACGACCTGCTCGGCGAGCGCGCAGCCGTCGCAGCGCTCGGTGGTCACTGGAAGGCGGCCCGAGTCGAGGTGGCTCGCGAGCAGCAGGTCGTTGACGATCTGGGCGAGCCGGTCGGACTCCTCGGCGATCACTCCGAGAAGCTGGTCGCGCATCTCGTCGTCGAGCTCGATGTCGGTGCGCCGGATCGTGAGCGCCGAGCCGTAGATCGCGGCGAGCGGCGTGCGCAGCTCGTGCGAGACCGTCGCGACGAACTCCTGCCGCATCGACTCGAGCGCGCGTTCCTCGGTCAGGTCGCGGAACGCGTACACCGTCCCGCCCTCGAAGCCGACGCCGGAGAACGACAGCCACAGCTCACGGTTCCCGATCTGGACCGGGACGGTCGTCGCTTGCGTGGAGGCTGCTGCCGGGTCGCTGGCGACCGGCACGCGCGGGGCGAGCTCGGTCCAGCGGGGTAGGACAGCCTCGGCGGGATGATTCACGACCTCTCGCGCCGCAAGGCCCGTGATCGCCTCGGCTGCGGGATTCCAGAGCCGCACGACGCCGTCGCCGTCGACGAGGCAGACGCCGTCGCCGATCGTCGCGAGCACCTGCGCCGCCTGGGCGCGCTCCTCCGCGCTGCGGTACAGCTCGGCGTTGTCGACTGCGGTCGCCGCGCGGCGCGCGAGCTCCTCGGCCAGCTCCAGATCCGCGACCGCCGTCGTCACGGCGGCGATGTTGCGGACCTGGCCGGTCAGGTTGCCGGCCAGCGTGTTCACATTGTCCGTGAGGTCCTTCCAGACGCCCGAGACTCCCTCGACGCGCGCCTGGCCGCCGAGCTTTCCTTCGGTGCCGACCTCGCGCGCGACGCGGGTGACCTCTGCCGCGAAGCTCGAGAGCTGGTCGACCATCGTGTTGACGGTGTCCTTGAGCTCGAGCATCTCGCCCTTGACGTCGACGGTGATCTTGCGCGACAGGTCACCCTTGGCGACGGCTGTCGTAACGTCGGCGATGTTCCGGACCTGGCCGGTCAGGTTCGACGCCATGAAGTTCACGTTGTCGGTCAGGTCCTTCCAGGTGCCCGAGACGCCTTTGACCACCGCCTGCCCGCCCAGCTTCCCCTCGGTGCCGACCTC
>JALZOQ010000335.1 GCA_030913835.1 Actinomycetota bacterium
GCCTGGCCCGAGCGACTCACTTTCACGCCCAGCAGGCGCAGGAGCCGCTCCGTGTGATCGCGCGTCGGTGTCGGCTCGACGACGGTCGTCGGGCCCTCTTTGGCCAGCAGCCCTGCGAGGAGGATGCTCGACTTGACCTGGGCGCTCGGGGTCGGGAGCTCGTAGCGAATCCGCCGAAGCTTGCCGCCGCGGATGGTGACCGGCGGCTTTCCGTTCGTCGTCTCGACCTCGGCGCCCATCAGCCGAAGCGGCTCGTCCACGCGCACGGGCCTGGCCGAGAGCGACTCGTCCCCGACGAGCTCGAAGCGTCCGGCCTGCCCCGCGAGCAGCCCGGCGGTGAGGCGGAGGACGGTCCCCGCGTTGCCGCAGTCGAGTGGGCCGTCCGGCTCGGCGAGTCCACGCAGGCCGCGGCCCGCGATCCTCACCGTTGCCTCGTCGGCGCGGACGTCCACGCCGAGCGCACGAACGACCTCGATCGCCGCGTCGGTGTCGGCGGCGTGTGCGAACCCGCGGAGCTCGCTCTCCCCATCCGCGATCGCGCCGAAGAGGACGCCGCGCTGGCAGATCCCTTTCACGGCCGGGACGCCGATCGCGCCGACCACCGCGACCGCGGGCTCGATCCTCACCGCTCGTCCAGAACGGGCGAGATCACGACGCCGTAGCCCTGCCCCTCGAGGATGTCGGCCGCGCGGCGCGCCTCGGCCTCGCCTGCGACGAGCGGCGTCAGCGTGCCGCCGCGCTCACGCGAGAGGTGCTGCAGTCGTGGACATCGAAACTCAGTCTAGAGAGGGGATTGCCCGGCTCAGGCGAACCGCGTAAGGTCGTCGAATGCTCCGCCTCGCAGCAGTCGCGATCGCGCTCGTCATCACCGGAGTCGCCACGGCTGCGACCCCCAGGCCGAAGTTCAGCGAGAGCGTGATCATCCGCGCCGGCGCCCCGAAGCCCCGGAATCCCTCGATCTACCAGTTCGGCTCGATCATCTTCATCAACGCCGAGTTGCGTTCACACACCCTCCGCAGCCCGGCCTTCCGCCAATTCACCCTTCGACCCGGCAAATTCAAGAAGGTCTGCTTCCCGAAGAAGGGCAAGTTCGCGTACACGCTGGACGGGAGAAGGGCAGGGACGGTCAAGGTCACGGCCTCGGCTGGCTCCTGCGCCGCCGGCGCTACCGGCGGGCCTGGCCAGACCACGAAGACGTTCCGCTATGCGGTTCGCGTAGACAACCGGATCAAGTACACGATCGCCTACAGCGGACTCACCGGAGCACAGGCCGTGAACAACGGCACGAACACGCTCACCTTGACCTGGACCGCCACGTTCGACGACGTCCGTTTGAAGGTGCAGGAAGGCTTCGGGGCGATCAACGTGAACACGACGGTCAACGAGCCGGAGGGCGTCCTCGCGCCTGCGAGGCTCGAGTTCCAGGACACGCGCGCCGTCGCCGCTCCCTGCACCGGCACGATCACGTACTCGCAACGCGTGATGGTCCTCCACCTGAACGGGTCGAGGCAAGCCAACAGCCCGACCCAGATCAGCGGCGACGCCCAGATCCGACCCGATCAGCAGGCCGCCTTCGACGCAGAGACGGCCTCTGGTCAGGCTGGGTGCAAGAACGGGCACTCCCCGATCCAGGCGATCTGGATCGAGCCGGATCCGACCGTCAACGGCGTCGCGTTCGATCCGCCGAGCTCCGGCATCGACGAGCTGGACTCGCGCTGGAGTGTCGACGCGCCCGGCATCGCGTTCCCGCTCGACAAGATCCGTACGGGCGCGGGTTTCAGCTTCGCAACCGGTCCGCGGAGCCTGCCGGCGCAGTCCTGCGGGGCAAATTGCACGGAGTCGTTCGAGGGCCAAGTCAGCTGGGTCTTCACGCGGCGCTAGCTACACTGGGACCGATGACCTCCGCCTTCCGCACCGGAGCCTGGCTGTGGCGCCGCGAGCGAGGCGGAAGCGTGCGCGCTTAGCGCCGAAGCAGCCCGCCCGCTCGCTGCTTAGAGGTGGCGGTGATCACGTCAATCGTGTCGACTGGTCATCGCAGACGGACGCGCGGCGAAGCCACGCGTCCTGAGATCGGCGCCGCCGAGTCGGCGCCTCCGTCTCAGTCCTCCACGACAATGGAGCTCCGACCATGCGCATCTTCTCGGGAATCAGACCATCCGGCGACAAGACGCTCGGCAACTACAGCGGCGGCTTTCGCCAGTACGCCGCCACGCAGGAACAGGGCGAGGCCTTCTTCTGCATCGTCGACATGCACTCGATCACGACGCCCTACGAGCCGGAGCAGCTACACGAAGGGACGCTATCCCTCGCCGCGATGCTGTTCGCCACCGGCCTCGATGCCGACCGGTCGACGGTCTTCGCACAGAGCCACGTGCGCGCCCACTCCGAGGCGGCTTGGCTGCTTGGCGCGGTGACCGCGTTCGGCGAGTTGCGCCGAATGACGCAATTCAAGGACCGCGCAGCCGAGCAGGACTTCGTCTCCGCCGGGCTGTTCACCTACCCCGTGTTGATGGCCGGGGACATCCTGCTGTACCAGACCGACATCGTTCCGATCGGCGACGATCAGCGCCAGCACCTCGAGCTGGCGCGCGATGTGGCCGAGCGCTTCAACCAGCGCTTCGGCGAGACGTTCGTCGTGCCGCGCGGCGTCTACCCCGAGTCGGGTGCCCGGATCAAGAACCTCCAGGAGCCCGAGCGCCTGATGTCGACCACACGGGGCGCACCCCAGGGCGTGGTGCGGATGATCGACGAGCCGGACGTGGTGCGGAAGAAGTTCAAGACCGCGGTGACCGACTCGGGCACCGAGGTCCGCCACGACTCCGAGCAGAAGGCCGGGATCTCGAACCTGATCGAGATCATGTCCGTCGCCACCGGGGACTCCATCCCGGAGATCGAGTCCCGGTACGACGGCCAAGGCTACGGCCAGTTCAAGTCGGACGTCGCGGAGGCAGTGATCGAGCTCCTCGACCCGATCCAGCGCCGCTACGAGGAGCTGCGCGCCGACGAGGGCGAGCTCAGGCGGCTGCTCGCGGCCGGCGCCGAGAAGGCGGCCGCCGAGTCGGCGCCGACGCTCGAGACGATGTACGAGCGGATGGGTTTCGTCAGGCCGTAGCGGGCGCGGTGCGGAGGCTCCAGAGCCCGAAGGCGAAGATCCAGAGCGCGAACAGGAGCAGCGGGAAGAACGCGAGACCGAACAGGCAGGCGGCCGCGACGACCAAGCCGCTCCACGCGAGCCAGCCTGGCAAACCCCCGGCCCAGGCGAGCGCTGCGACGAACGCCGCCGCTGCGAACGGCGCGCAGACGAGCAGGAAGGCGTCACCGAGGGTCGACATCCCGCGGGCGAAGTTCACGAACTGCCGGTTGACGGTGTTCGTGCCCGTCGAGTCGAGCGAGAGCGTCAGCGTCGGTGCGACGAAAGCCGCCGCAGCCGCGAGGTAGAGCGCGACGAACGCCGTTCCCGCGAGGCCCGCAGCCTTGCGCGGGACGTCTCGCAACCTCTGAGCCGTGACCGCGACGAGGACGGCGAAGAGCAGCGCAGCTGCCGCCATGAAGTAAACCGCGATCAGCAGCTTCAGCTTCTGACCGCGGTCGTTGTAGAAATCCATCGCCTCGCGAACGGTCTCACCCTGGTCGGGCACGTTCGTGAGCACGATCGCGACGAAGTACGTGATCGCGAAGCCGAGAGCGGTCGATCCCTCCAGTCGCCGGTGCACGTGGCGAGTCTCCCAGATCGCCGGTCAGCTGCGAAGCCGCCCGAGCTCGTCAGGCGACAGCTCGCGCGACTCGCCCGGGAGCAGCTCGTCGACGGTCAGCCCCGCGTACGCGCTGCGGTGGAGGCGCGTGACCGGATGCCCGACCGCGGCGAGCATCCGCTTGACCTGGTGCTTGCGGCCCTCGTGGAGCACGAGCTCGACGCGGCTCGGGCCGAGGCGGCGCGACTTCGCCGGTGCGGTCGGGCCGTCGTCGAGCTCCAAGCCTTCGGCGAGCCTGCTGATCGACTCGTCCGAGGGCTCTCCCTCGACATCGGCCACGTACGTCTTCTCGACGCCGTAGCGGGGATGCGCGAGGCGGTGGGCGAGCTCGCCGTCGTTCGTGAGCAGCAGCGCGCCGGTCGTGTCGGCGTCGAGACGGCCGACGGGAACTACGCGAGAAGGATGGTCGACGAGGTCGACGACCGTTGGCCGTCCCTGAGGGTCGCGCGCGGTCGTGACGACGCCCGCTGGCTTGTGGAGCAACACGTAGGCGAGCCCCTGGGGCGCGACCAGGCTTCCGTCCACCTCCACGCGGGCGGCGCCCTCGACGAACGTGTTCAGCTGCCCGACCTCGCCGTCTACGGTCACCCGGCCGGCCTTGATCAGCTCGTCGGCGCCGCGGCGCGAGGCGACTCCGGCGCGAGCGAGATACGCGTTGAGGCGCACCCGGTCATTATTGGTGGCGGTGCCTCACTACATCTCGCTGATGCGCTGGACGTCGCAGGGCCTCGCGGGCTTGCCGGCCTGGCGCGAACGGGTCGAGGACGGCGAGCGGACGATCACCGAAGCCGGGGGAACGCTCGTCGGCGTCTACGTGACCCTCGGTCGCTACGACGTGGTCGAGATCTTCGAGGCGCCGGATGACGAGACGGCGGTCGAGATCCTGATGAAGCTGCAGCGCTACGGCGCCGAGCAGACCGAGACGCTGCGCGCGTTCACGCGCGAGGAAGCCGAGGTCATCGTCCGCCGGCTCTAGGAGACCTACTTGGCGAAGGCGCGGTACGACGGGCAGACGGAGTGGTACGACTCGGTCACGAGGGCCGGGATGTTCGCGCGCGCGCGCAACTTCGTCGTGCAGCTGCTCGGTCCCGGGCCTGGACGATGCCTCGATCTCGGCTGCGGCACGGGACGCGCCATCCCCGCGCTCTCGCGCGCAGGGTGGTCCGTCGTCGGCACTGACATCTCGGGCGACCAGCTCGAAGCCGCCCGCGCGCACGCCGACAGCGACGTGGAGCTCGTCCGCGCCGACGCGCACGCGCTCCCGTTCGAGGACGCCGAATTCGACGCGGTCGTCTCGATCCTCACCCACACCGATCTCGACTACGTGGAGCGCGCGTTCGCCGAGGCGAGCCGCGTCCTGCGCCCCGGCGGAGCGTTCGTCTACCTGGGCGTCCATCCGTGCTTCGGGTCGCCGTTCGTCAAGCGCGGCGAGGGGCCAGCGCCTGTTCTCCACCCCGGCTATCGCCGCGCGGGCTGGCACCGGTTGCCGCCCGACCCGGCCGGCACGCAGATCCGCGCGCGCGTGGGCATCAACCACGTGACGCTCGCGGGCCTCCTCAACGCGATCGTCGGCAGCGGCCTCGCGATCTCGCACGTCGAAGAACCAGGGGACGACGACCCGCCGCTCTTCCTCGCGGTGTGCGCGCGACCAGAGGCTAGCCCAGGTACTGCACGTACTCGCTCGGTGCGCGGCGCTCCTTGACCGGCGGGTCGGAGCGCGGCGAGCCGAGGTGGATCAGGGAGACGAAGCGCTCCCCGTCAGGAAGACCGACCGCGTCGCGGCCGCGCTTCGTGCGCAGGACCGCAGGCGTGCGCCAGTACGACGCGAGCCCGCGCGCCTGCGCGCCGAGCAGCACCGCGTAGACGGCGCACGCGGTCGCGTGGAGGTCCTCCTCGTCCTGCACCAGGTCGCCCGAGAGCTTCGCCGAAGCGACGACGAGCGTCGGCGCGCGGTCGAGCTTGATCGCCTCGGAAGGGCCGCCGGCCTCCTTCAGGCGCGCCAGCGCCTCCGGGCCGAGGACGCGAAAGCGCCACGGTTGCGTCAGATGATGGTTCGGCGCCCAGCGCGCGAGCTCGAACAGCTCGTCGAGCGTCTCGCGCGGAACCAAGTCCGGTCCGAACGTCTTGTGCGTCCGCCGCGTGCGGACGGCCTCTTCGAGATCCACCTCCGCAGACTAGGCGGATCGCTGCCAAGGCGCCGACTCGGCGGCGCCGTCACCAGGGCGTGCGACCTCCGGTCGCGCGCCCGTCTGAAACGACCGGTCGATGCGCACGAGGACTCAGGCGGAACGCTGCCAAGGCGCCGACTCGGCGGCGCCGTCACC
>JALZOQ010000339.1 GCA_030913835.1 Actinomycetota bacterium
TAGGTCGCAGCTGATCGCGTGGCCGCCCACGCGCGACTAAGGACGTGCGTCACCGCATCGGTGTTCGGCACCGTAACGAGGCGCGACGCAGCCCGCGCATAGCACCGGCCCCCCGGAGCGTTTCGTCCCCATGGAGAGCCACCACATGCGCCCAGTCGACTCCTTCGGACAACTCCTGCCGGACGAGGTCCGGCGCCCTTCTTCTTCAGCTCTCGATCTAGCGCTTGACCGCGCGGAGCCCTTCCGCGCCGCCGCGCTTCGCGGCGTCGGGATGCTCACGAACTGCGGTCGCCGGCGTCTGATCGTAGTACGCCTGCGCGGCCTCGGTCGCGGCCGCGACGAAGCGCTCGTGCACCCGTCTCCATCTCTTCGCGGGACGGAAAACCTCGGCCTCCGCGGCGGCGATCCGGGCGTCCGACTCATTCTTGTCCGTCGTTGCTGTTCCGCTCTTTTAGCAGTCGCGGCGGCCAGGTGGCCAGGACCGTCGTAGTTGTGCCAACAAGCACAAGCGGTATGGAGGCGACGGGAATCGAACCCGCGCAAGATTCAATCGCTCACTGAGAACGTCCCGCCGTCTGCCTGAACGCCAGGCTCGTGCACTTCCGGCGTGTCGCTTCGGGAGCAGGCAGAGGACGCGCAGCGCGCACGTGCCGGTGAAACCATCCTTCCGGAGTTCAGGAAGGACGCGTTCCACTGCCAGCTCTGCCACGTGTTCGCGCAACAGAGCTGGGGGAGCGTCGGAGGGCCGATTTACCGGTGCCTCTGCAGAAATTGCTCCTTCGCGTCTTACTGGTACTCCGCTAGCGCAAGCTCCGGCGCGCTCATGATTTACCCGAAGATCGTCGCAGCTCCACAGCCGCACGTCGAAATGCCAGCGGACGTGGCAGCCGACTATCGCGAGGCAGGGCTCATCGTCACTGACTCGCCTCGTGGCGCAGCCGCACTCCTTCGGCTGGCCGTACAGAAGTTGATGCCGCACCTGGGAGAAACCAGTGCGAACCTGAACGCCGACATCGCGGCACTCGTACAGAAAGGGCTCGATCCAGACCTTCAGCGGGCGCTCGACTCTTTGAGGGTCGTCGGAAACAACGCCGTTCATCCTGGAGAACTCGATCTTCGAGACGATCGAGAGACGGCCGAGGCATTGTTCAACCTCCTCAACTTCATCGTTGAGGATCGTCTGGCACGGCCGAAGAAGCTCGAAGAGCTCTACAACAAACTCCCTGAAGGAGCACGCGAGGCAATCGCGCGGCGCGACGGCGGGGTTTGATTGGCATAACAAGGCGAGGGCCTCTCGGCACTCCATCTGCGTGGTTCCTCCCCGCCGGCCGACCACGTGCCCGCTGACAGGCCCGCCGGCGGCACATGCGCCGGCGCCGTCCCAGGCGCCGGAAGTGCTCAGACGGGGTGCCGGGTGGACCACGGCCGCTCCTAGTGCTGCGGTGCCCTCCTCAGGGGCAGGCTGGACGGATCGGGAGGGCCCGCGGACGAGATGCGACGAAGCCCGAGGGGCGAGGAGTCGCGCGTCGTAGCGGCGGCGTCGCCGCCGCGGAGTGCGCAGGAAAGAGCCCGCCGCCCGCCTCCGGGACGGAGGCGCGCGACGGGCGCTTATGGAGGCGGCGGGAATCGAACCCGCGTCCGCAATCGCACCGGTCAGAGCGTCTACAAGCTTAGGTACCCCTTGAAATTCGCCCGGCGGCCGGTGGGGACCGACCAACCGTTCGGGCTAGTCCTCCTTTGGATCTCACGCTTTCGGGCGAGTGACTCTCCCTAAGCGCCAGCCCGTTAGTTGATGCCGCCTCCGGGCCACGGGCCCAACTCGGGGCGACACGTCACTTAGTCCCTAAGAACTAAGCGGCGAGTGCGAGTTGATTATCCGCACTTGCATTGGTTTCCGGTTGTTTTAGGAGGCCGACCGGAGACCTCCGCTTGCAGCTCTGCCGGAGAACCGACCACGTCGAAGCCAGGTCGCCCCCGTATGTGTGTTGACCGTATTGTAGCCGCAAATCGTGGAAATCAGGGTTGTCCAGACCGATGAGCAGCTCCAGGCGACGCTCGACCTGATCCGCGGCGTGTACCCCGAGCGCGCACTGACGCTCGCGGAGGTGCGCGCGATCGAGGCGACCGTCGAGCAGACGCGCTTTCAGGTCCGCGAGCACGGGGTGCTGCTCGGGGCGGCGCTGATCGTCGTAGAGCAGCGCCTGCAGGAGAAGCACGGGGCGTTCGCCAGCATCCTGGTTCTTCCCGCGGCCCGCGGGCGGGGGACCGGAACCCGCCTGTACGAGGCGGTCTCCGCGTGGGGGCGCGACCGCGGGATCCGCGAGCTCGAGGGGAACGTGAAGGAGGACGAGCCGGAGAGCCTCGCCTGGGTCGAGCGACGCGGATTCATGGAGACGGGTCGAGACTCGCGGCTCGAGCTCGATCTTGGCGCGATCGAACCGCCAAGCGTCGCTCCTCCCGAAGGCATCGAGATCGTCCGCTGGTCGGAGCGGCCGGAGCTCGCGCCGGCGATGTACGAGGTCGCGCGCGAGGCCTATCCCGACGTTCCCGGCAGCGAGGACGACGCGATGGAGCCGTACGAGGACTGGCTCGCCCACGACATGGGCGGCCCGGGCGACAAGCCCGAGGCCACGTTCGTCGCCCTCGCAGGCGAGGAGGTCGTGGGCTACGCCAAGTTCTCGCTCACCGAGGCGCAGCCGACCGTCGCCTACCACGACATCACGGCGGTCAGGCGCAACTGGCGCGGCCGCGGGATCGCGGGCGCGCTGAAGCGCGCGGAGATCGCCTGGGCGAAGCAGCAAGGCTACGAGCGCCTCGAGACGATGAACGAGGAGCGGAACGCGCCGATCCGCAAGCTCAACGAGCGCTACCGCTACCGCCTCTCGCCCGGCCGGATCGTCGTGGTCGGGCCACTCGCCGAATGAGCGTCGAGGTTCGGCGCTGCATGGGCGCCGACGACTTCGTCGCCTCGACTCGCATCTACAACGAGACGTGGCGACACGAGGCCATCACCGTCGAGGAGGCGAGGGCCTTCCACGAGTGGATGGACGAGTCGGAGGAACTGATCGCCCTCGTCGACCGGGAGCCGGTCGGCTCTGCCATCGCCGCATTCGGCGGGCCGATCGCCCCGGGCAGGGTCTTCACGCTGATCACCGTCCTCCCCGACAAGCGCCGGCGCGGGGCCGGCACGGCCCTGTACCGCACAGTGTCCTCTTGGGCCCGCGAGCGCGCGCGTGACAGGCTGCGCACGCGAGCTCGCGAGGACGACCCGGACGGGCTCGCCTACGGGCTTCGGCGCGGCTTCGCCGAGGTCGGTCGGGAAACCGGCCTCGCGCTCGATCTGCACGGCTTGGCGCCGCCGCAGATCGCCCCGCCGGACGGAGTCGAGATCGCCTCCCTCGCCGAACGGCCCGAAGCCGAGCGCCAGATCTACGACGTTGCCCTGGAGGCGTATCCCGACATCCCCGGCAGCGACCATTACGTCTTCGGGGATCCGGGGGAATGGCTGCGCCATCATCTCCACGGCCCGACTCAGCGGCCGGACGAGACCTTCGTCGCCGTCGCCGGGGACGAGGTGATCGGCTACGCAAAGCTCAGCCTCTCCCCGGCCCGACCGACCAGCGCCTTCCACGGGATGACCGCGGTTCGGCGCGCCTGGCGCAGGCGCGGCGTCGCGGGTGCGCTCAAACGCGCGCAGATCGGCTGGGCGCTGGCGAACGGCCTGGAGCGCCTCGAGACGGCGAACGAGCTCCGCAACGAGCCGATGCAACGCGTCAACCTCGGGCTCGGCTACAAGCCGACTCCGGGGACCATCACGCTCGAAGGCCCGCTCGCTAGCGCCGAGCCTTGAGCGCGCGTTCCATCTCGCGCTGCTGGTCGCGCTTGACGAGGTCTCGGCGCTTGTCGCGGAGCTCCTTGCCGCGGGCGAGCGCGATCTCCACCTTCACGCGTCCGTCCTTGAAGTAGAGCTTGGTCGGAACGAGCGTCAGGCCTTTCTCGCGGATCTTCCCGTACAGGGAGTCGATCTCGCCGCGCTTCATCAGGAGCTTGCGGTCCCGGTCGGGCTCGTGGTTCGCGAGGTTGCCCTGGTCGTACTCGTCGATGTGGGCGCCGACGAGCCAGAGTTCGTCGTCGCGCACGTCCGCGTACGCGTTCCCAAGCGTGATACGCCCCTGCCGGAGCGACTTCACCTCCGTCCCGGTGAGCACCATCCCGGCCTCGAAGCGCTCGAGCAGGTGGTAGTCGTGCCGGGCCCGGCGGTTGTCCGTGATCAATTTCTCGCCCACGGGTCGATTGTAGGGTCGGACCAGGGACATTCCGGATAGGCAAGCGCCCGCGGCGCAGGCAGGCTCGACCCATGACAGAAACCACGACACACAGTGCACCACAGGCCCGCCGCCTCGAGCGGAGCCGGAGCGATCGTAAGCTCGCCGGCGTCTCAGGCGGCCTGGCCCAGTACTTCGACCTCGATCCGATCATCTTCCGGATCGGCTTCATCATCCTCACCGTGCTTGGCGGCTCCGGGCTGCTCGTCTACGTCGCCGGCTGGCTCATCCTTCCCGATGAGGGGAAAGACGAGTCGATCGCCGCCGAGGTGCTCCGAAAGCGCCGGGAGCAGCCGTGGGCTGTGCTCGGCCTTGGCCTGCTCACGCTCGCCGGGCTGATCCTGCTCGGCAGCAGCGACTTCTGGCCGAGCGGCGACTGGCTCTGGATCGTGCTTGCGATCGTCGGTGCGCTCATCCTCTGGCGGCAGCGACGCGCCGAACGCGGCCAGCGGAGCGTGCTGCCCGTCGTGCTCGGCGTGCTCGCGGCGCTGATCGTCGCCGCGGTCGCATCCGTGGCCGTCGCGGTGGCCGCGATCGGGAACCTCGACGACGGTGTCGGCGAACGGGTCTACCGCGTCTCCTCCCCGACCGACCTGAACCAGGCCTACAAGCTCGGCATCGGCGAGATCGACCTCGACCTCTCGGACACGCAGCTCCCGGCCGGCAGGACGCCGCTCGAGCTGCGCGTCGGGATGGGCCGGATCCACCTCGTTGTCCCGTCCGACACGGTGGTGGAGTACCGCGCGAAGGCAGATGCGGGCGAGCTGATGATCCTCGGACACGAGCGTGGCGACTGGAAGGCAGTCATGTCCGGGCGTGACGACCCGCTCAACACCGCAGGCGCACCAGTGCTCGTCGTCGACGCGAAGATCGGCGTCGGCGAGATCGACATCGACCGGGCCGGAGGCTGAGCGTTTCCGTGGCAATCCCGCGACTCGCACGCAGCGCCGACGATCGGCTGATCGCCGGCGTCTGCGGCGGGATCGCGGCGGCTCTCGGCGTCGACGCGAACCTCGTCCGCTTCGTCTTCGCGCTGCTCGCCCTCGCCGGCGGCGCAGGAATCCTGCTCTACCTCGCCCTCTGGGCCTGGACCTCGAAGCGGCCGCGGCTTGCGCCGGCCCTGCTCATCCTCGCGGGAGTCGCGCTCCTGCGCGGGATCGGGCTGCGGTGGACAGCCGTCGTGGCCGTCGCGATGATCGGGATCGGACTGACCCTGATCTGGTGGCGCGGCGGCCTGCGACCGGGCGCCTCGGTCCCGCCGGTCGGAGTCGGGCTCGCAATGGCCGGAGGCGTCGTGCTGCTCACCGGCGGCGGTACGTCGGTCGGCTTCGCCTCGCCGGGAGCGATCGCCGCGGCGCTGCTCCTCATCCTCGGTCCGTGGCTCTGGCGGCTCGCCGTCGAGCGCGACTCGGAGCGCACGGCGCGGATCCGCTCGGAGGAGCGTGCGGACGTCGCCGCGCGCGTGCACGATTCCGTCCTGCAGACGCTCGCCCTGATCCAGCGGCACTCGGACGAGCCG
>JALZOQ010000350.1 GCA_030913835.1 Actinomycetota bacterium
CGCCCTGGCCGTACCTGGCGCCGCTGATCGCGCTCGCCGCCGCACTTGCAGCCGTGGGGCTCTACTTCGCGGTGACCCGGACTAATATCGAGAACTTCGGCGGCTCGGCGGCGCCTTCGGCGCGAAGCGCCGAGCCAGCGCGGCTGGCCGCGGTAGGCGCCTTCGATCCCCAAGGGAACGACGGAGAGCACGATGCGAAGGCGGGGCTCGCGACGGATGGCGATCTGGCAACAGCTTGGGATACGGAGACGTACGACAATTTCGCGGCAACCAAGAATGGAGTGGGCCTCGTCCTTCGGGCCGACCGGCCAGTGCGCCTCACACAGTTGATCGTGTCGTCGCCGAGCCGCGACGTCCGCGCGGAGATTCAGGCAGGTCAGTCACGGCTCGGGCCGTTCGACCCGGTCTCCCCGGAACGCACGCTTGGACCTCGAACGGCGTTTACCATCAAGTCGCCCACTGCCCGGTACTACGTCGTCTGGATCACCGAGATCCCCCCGTTCGCGGCTGCATCGATCAGCGAGGTGGGAGGGCGGCGGTGAACCGCCATCCTCCCACCCCAAGGGCATATTGCTAGCGGGCGAGCGTGTGATCCTGCGAATACACGATCTTGCCAGTCCGATCCAAGCCGAGGAGTACGACCGCCCCGTCAGGAACCGGTGAGAGCCTGAAGGTGTTATCGACGACGGAAGCTCCCCCGAGCACCCGTCCCGCACTGTCCGCAACCTGAACAGCGCTCACATCGTCCGCCGCGAAACCTTCCACGCTGGCAAGCCGCGTCGTGCCTCCGTGCGGCGTGATTGCAAAGGACAGGTCGAGCACGGGCTTGTCAGCCGATGGGAATGGCTTCTCCATCCCGTCGGGCAGAGGGCAGGAGACCGCGGCAAAGCTCGCGGCTTGCAGCCCAGCAGCCTCGCCGATCCCGTAACACCCTGCCCCGCCGGTCGTTTCGATCCGGTAGAACGCACGACTTGGCTGTCGGCGAAGCTCGTGCGTTCCCAGAACCTGCCCGACGTGCCCGTTGGCTTCAACCCTTTGCAACGTGGCGAGTGCCTGTCCCTGCACGGATACGACCACGCCTCGGGCGGTGAAGCCGTCCAGCCCGGGTTCCTGTGCGCGGCTGCTCGACAAGGCGAACGGCGCGGCGAGCGCGATCAGTGTCAGGGAGGCAGCCGTAACGATGATCGTTCTCTTCGACATGGTTCTCCTCCAATTCACTAGACGGTGTAGACCTCGAGCTCCAAGTAGGACGCAGCGTTGTACTCATAGAAAGCCGTGCCCTTGATGTAGCCCCCCATGCCGAAGTTCGATGGTGCGCTGTAGAAATCGACGACACCTGAGTCCATGAACGTGCCGGTCTGGCTGTTGTTCACCCAACCCCACGAGATCGTCCCTCCCGCGTGTTTGTGCATGTGGTCCGTGTCCCAGTAGTTCCAACCGCTGCACACCGATCCCGGGTGGGGCAGGAAGTTGGGGCACAGGCCGTTGTCCGTCGAGTTGCCCAGATAGTTGTGACCCCAGTTCCAGTACGTTGCGGATGCTTGGCCCGGAACGGCCAGAGCGAAGACCGCCACGAACGTGATGATGAGGCGACGCACGCGAGACCCCCTTTTGTAGAGCGAGTACGTAGCGTGCGGAGTCTACAGACAACAGACGCGTTGTACAGAGAGCTCAGTACTGCAGGCGGGCGCGCCGCTCGTGGCGCTCGAGCGCGAGGTCGATCAGCCGCTCCAGCAGCTCCGCGTACGGGATCCCCGACGCTTCGAACAGCTTCGCGTAGACGCTGGTGGCGGTGAATCCGGGAATCGTGTTCAGCTCGTTGACGACGACCTCGCCGTCAGCGCGCACGAAAAAGTCGACGCGCGCCATCCCCTCGCACTCGCTGGCGACGAACGCCTCGACGGCGAGCTGCTGGACGCGTGCGATCGTCTCGTCGGGCAGGTCCGGCGGGATCACGAGCTCCATCCCGTCCTCGTCGTACTTCGAGGAGAAATCGTACCACTCGTGGTCGAGCGTGCGGATCTCGCCGGGGATCGACGCGATCGGTGTCCGGTTGCCGAGCACGCTGCACTCGACCTCGACCCCGCCGACGAACTCCTCGACGAGCAGCTTCTCGTCGTGGCGGTAGGCGAGCTCGATCGCCGCGGCGAGCTCGGCTGCGTCGTGCGCCTTCGTGATGCCGACCGACGAGCCGAGGCGGGCCGGCTTGACGAAGACGGGATAGCCGTAGGGGCTCTCGTCGAGCGTCGCGCCGTGGCGGAGCGTGACGTTTTCTGTGACCGGGATCTCGTGGTCGCGCATGACGGACTTGAACAGGTCCTTGTCCATGCAGAGCGCGGAGGCCGCGACTCCCGCGCCAACGTAGGGGACGTTCGCGAGCTCGAGCAGTCCCTGGACGGTGCCGTCCTCGCCGAATGGACCGTGCAGGATCGGAATCACGACGTCGACCTCGGCGAGCGTCTGGGTCACGGACGCCGACGTGGCCGGAACGGGCAGCGTCTCGGCGGGACCATCGGGGCCTGACCCCTCGACATGTCCGGACGAGTCGGTGGGCGCCAGCCCCGCAGGAGAAGCTTGTCCCTGCTCAGAAGCACTTGCCGTCCCGAGCAGACGTGTCTGGGGGTCTGACCCCAGGGCCTGGCCGTCAGGGCCCCCCAGCTGCCAGGTTCCGTCGCGGCCGATGCCGACAGTGACGACCTCGTGCGTAGCCGGATCGAGCGCCTCCAGGACGGAACGGGCCGACGCGAGCGAGATGTCGTGTTCGCTCGAGCGTCCGCCGGCGATCAGCGCGACCCGCCGCCGTCTCACGGGTTGTTGCCGTTGTCGTCCGTCGTGAGGCGTCCGACGACGATCGTCACCTTCGAGCCCGGCTTCGCCTGCGAGCCGCCAAGCGGGTCCTGTGAGAGGACGATGCCGTCCTGGCCGGGATCGTCGGTGTCCTGGCGGACTACGGCGACCTTGAAGCCGGAGGCCGTCAACGTGTCGACTGCCGTCCCCTCATCCTGGCTGGACACGTCGGGAACGCCTGCGGTCTTCGGGCCCTTCGAGACGCTGAGCGTCACGGTGGAGTTCTTGGCTGCGAACGTGTTCGCGGCGGGAGACTGGCCCACGACGATCCCCTCGGGTTGGTTCGACTCGACATCCTTGCGCGCGACTGCGAAACCGGCGGCCTGCAGCTCGGACGCGGCCTGGTCATACGCCTCCCCGATTACGGGCGGCACGCCGATCGGCTGCGGGCCCGACGAGATGTTCACCCGCACGGTCGTGCCCTCCCGGATCTGCTGGCCAGCCTTCGGCTCCTGCGCGACCACCGTGTCGACCGGCTTCTCGCTCGGCACCTTGACGACGTTGGCTTTCAGGTTCGCGTTGGCGAGCGTGGAGACCGCGTCGGTCGACGACTTGCCGAGCAGGTTGGGCACGGTCGTCTTGGCCGGGCCGAGGGAGACGAGGATCGTGACCGGGTTCCCCTTGGTCACCTTCTCGCCGAGCTTCTGCTCCTGGCGGTACACGAAGCCGATCGGCTGGCTGCTGTTGGGATGCCGCTCGACGTTGGGCACGAGGCCTACTCCGATGATCTTCTGCACGGCGAGCGACTCGCGGTCGCCCTCGACGAACGGCATGCGCACGACCTTGTTCGCGTTCAGCTGATCCTGAACCTGAGTCCAGGCGAACCACCCCGCTAGGCCGGCCAGAGCGACGAAGAGCAGGGCGAGAAGCCAAGGCCAGACCGGACGCCGCCGTACGGGCTCGTCGTCGTAGTCGTAATAGACCGGAGCGGGAGCGTAGGGCTGCGGGCGGCGCGGCGTTAGCACGGTCGCCGCGGTCGGCATCGGCTGCGTCGGCCGCGAGAGGATCTGGGTCGCCGCCTCCTCGGTCTCGTGGCTGATCGCCACCCCGCGGGCCACGCGTGCCAGGTCGGCGTCCATCTCCTCCGCGCTTCCGTACCGCTCCTCGGGCGACTTGCCGAGCGAACGGACGACGATCGCATCGAGATCCTCGGGCACCTCCGGCCGCAGCGTCGAGGGCTCGGGCGGCACGGTGGAGAGATGCTTCATCGCGATCTCGACCGGCGTGTCCCCGTTGAACGGCACGGTGCCCGTCAGCAGCTCGTACAGGACGATTCCGAGCGAGTAGAGATCGGAGGTCTGGTCGACCGGCGCGCCCTTCGCCTGCTCCGGCGAGAGGTACTGCGCCGTCCCGATGATCGAGCCGACCTCGGTCATCTGGCTCGTCCCGGCGCGGGCGATCCCGAAGTCGGTCACCTTCAGGCGCCCTTCGTCTCCGACCATGATGTTGTGCGGCTTGATGTCGCGGTGGACGACGCCGTTGCGGTGCGCGAAGCGGACTGCCGCGAGGATCTGGCGCGCGTAGTCGATCGCGAGCGGGATTGGGGCAGGCCCGCGCGCCACGATCAGCTCCTTCAGCGAGCGCCCGTCGAGGTACTCCATCGCGATGTAGTACGTCCCCTCCGCCTCGCCGCGGTCGTAGATCGAGACGATGTTCGGATGAGACAGCCCGGCTGCGTTCTTCGCCTCGCGTCGGAAGCGCTCGACGAACTGCTCGTCGCCCGCGTGACGGTCGTTGAGGATCTTGATCGCGACGCGCCGGCCGAGCTCTTGGTCCTCGGCGAGGTAGACGTTCGCCATCCCACCGGTTCCGAGCTTGCGGATGATGCGGTAGCGACCGTCGAAGAGCGTGTTGATCAGCGTGTCGGTGGCGGCCATGAGTCCGACAGCCCTATTTCGACCCGCGAGACAGGTACGCCTGCATGATCTCCCGCGCGATCGGAGCCGCCGTCGTGCCGCCGAAGCCGCGCTGCTGCTCCAGCACCACGGCGATCGCGATCCGGGGCGCGTTCGCCGGAGCGAAGGACGTGAACCACGTCGTGTTCACATGGTTGACGCCGGTCTCGGCGGTTCCGGTCTTGCCCGCGACCTCGACCCCGGAGATCTGGGCGGCCGTCCCCGTCCCCGCCGTGACCGCCGCGACCATCATCCTCGTCACTTGCTCGGCCGTCGTGCGCTTCACCGCGCGCCCGAGCTCGTCCGGCTTCGTCTTGCGGATCGTCTTGCCCTTCGGATCGAGAATGCGAGCGACGACGTAGGGACGCATGACCGCGCCGCCGTTCGCGATCGCGGCGGAGACCATCGCGCTCTGCAGCGGCGTGGTGAGCATGCGCTCCTGGCCGAAGGCGAGCCGCCCGGGGTCGACCTCGGTCGCCGGATCCTTCGGCCGGAACAGACGCGACTTCTCGTACAGCCCGCTCGGCGAGCGCTCGTTGATCGGAGTCTCGAGCGGGGGAACCGAGTAGAACCCGAAGCGCTTCGCGTAGTCGAGGATCGCGCCGGCCCCGATCTCCTTGCCGATGTTGCAGAAGACGGAGTTGACCGAGTGCTGGAAGCCGGTAAAGAGACTGAGCGTGCCGAACTGCTCCGGCCCGTTCTGGTCGAGATTGCCGGCGTTGTAGACCCGCTTGCCGTACTCCTCGCAGTAGCCCGGGTCGTGGAAGGTTGAATCGGGGGTGTAGGCGCCGGAGTCGAGCGCGGCCGCGACAGTCACGATCTTGAACGTCGATCCCGGCGTGAAGAGACCGTTGGTCGCCCGGTTCAGCAACGGCGCCACGTAGTCGCACCCGCCCTTGATCCGCGCCACGAGCTGCAGGAAGTTCGGCTTCTCGGCGATGTTCGGGTTGTAAGTCGGCGTCGACGCCATCACGAGCACGCGTCCGGTCGTCGGTTCGAGCGCGACGACCGAGCCGCACTTACCGGCCAGCGCGCGGTTCGCGAGCGCCTGCAGCTGCGGGTCGATCGTGAGGACGAGGTCGTTCCCCTGGACTGTCTTCCCCTGGAGCTTGTCGAGCTCGGTGGAGATGACCGTGTTCAGGTTCGCGTTCGAGCCCGTCAGGTAGTCGTTCTCGGAGCGCTCGATCCCGGCGCGGTTTCGGTAGCGCGTCGAATAGCCGACGACGTGCGAGGCCAGCGGCCCCTTCGGGTAGCGCCGGAAGTACAGGACGCGGTCCTTGGTTCGAGTCGGCTTGTTCGTCGCGAGCACCGTCTTGCCGTCGGCCGCGTAGATCAGCCCGCGCTTGATCGTGAACTGCGCGACCTGCTGGATCGCATTGTCCTGCCGGTCGGCGAGCCCTCCCGCGGCCCAGGTCTGCCAGTACGTGGTTGCGACGATCAGCGCCGAGATCAGCACGACTCCGAACAGGGCGAGACGAGAGATCTCCTTGTTCACGTCATAACCGCTCGGTGTTGGCGCGGTTGGAGACGAGCAGCAGCCCGGCGAGCAGGACGAAGTTGGCGACCACGCTCGAGCCGCCGTAGGAGACGAACGGCAGCGTGATCCCCGTCAGCGGAATCAGGCGCAGGATCCCGCCGACGATGATGAACGTCTGCAGGGCGAAGCCGAACGTCAGCCCGGCCGCGAGCAGCTTGGAGAAGCCGTCCGTCGCCAGCAGCGCGATCCGAAAGCCCCGCGCGACGAAGAGCATGTAGACGAGCAGCAGCGCCGAGACCCCGACCAGTCCGAGCTCCTGGGCCAGTGCCGAGTAGATGAAGTCGGTGTTGACGTAGGGGATGGTCGGGCCGCCGCTCGCGGTCGTGAACACGCCCTTGCCGAGCCCGCTCCCCCCGAAGCCGCCGTGGCCGATCGAGTAAAGGGACTGCACGATCTGGTAGCCCTCGGCATCCGACTTGGGCCAGGGATCGATCCACACGGACACGCGCTCCCTGACGTGCCCGACGACGTGGTAGGCCGCGAACGAGCCGAGGGCGAAGAGCCCCGCGCCGAGCAGGACGTACGCAGTCCGCCCGGTCGCCACGTACAGCATCCCCAGGAAGATCCCGAAGAAGAGCAGCGCGCTGCCGAGGTCGTTCGTTTCGACGAGGACGAGCATCGCCGCGCCCCAGATCACGAGCAGCGGCCCGACGTCCTTCGGCCGGAACTGGGCCAGCATCTCGCGCTTCTCGCGCAGGTAGCCCGCGAGGAAGACGATCAGCATCACCTTCGCGAGCTCGCCGGGCTGGAACCGGAAGGCGCCGATGTGGACCCACAGCCGCGCGCCGTTGACGGTGGTGCCGATGCCCGGGGCCGCCGGCAGCAGCAAGAGGACGATCGCTCCGATCCCGAACAGGTACTTGAACGACTCGAGCACGCGATAGTCGTGGCGGAGCGCGACGAGCGTGACGGCGAAGAGGACGAGTCCGATCACGATCCAGAGCCCCTGCTTGAAGGCGTCGTCCGGTCCGAGCCGGTAGATCTCGGTCACGCCGATCGCCGCGAGAAGCCCGGCCATCGGCAGCAGATACGGGTCGGCATTCGGCACCGTGTACCGCGCGACGAGATGAGCCACGAGGTAGAGCGCGAAGAAGAACGCCGCGTACGAGAGCGACGCCGTCGAGACGTGGGCCTGACGGGCGATGTAGACGCTGGCGAAGCCGAGGCCGGTCAGGACCCCGACGACGATCAGATTGGCGAGCTCGCGGTTTCGCGGGCTCAGCCAGCCTCCCCGTCCGCTGTAAGCCCTGCTGCTCAGCGCACCACCCGCCAGACGACGTAGGCGGCACCGGCGAGCAGGGCAATGAGGGACAGGAGCGCGAGGAGGCGGGGCCAGAAGCGCCGGCGCGGTTTGGGTTCCTCGCGCTCCTCGGCGAGCTGCTCGATCTCTTCCGGAGGCACGACCATCGTGTCCACGACCGGAACGGCCTCGATGCCCGAGAGCGTGTCTTCCTCGTCCGGGTCGGCGGCGCCGCCCGGGGCCGGCATCGTCGCGGTGCGCTCGAGCGCGTCGGGCCCGCCGTCGGAGATCTCGAACGCGACGACGGTGATGTTGTCCTCGCCACCGCGCTTGTTCGCCGCGCCGACGAGCGCGCGAGCTGCGGCCTCCAGGTCGGGATAGTGCTGCTCGACCGTCTCCAGGATCGCCCCGTCGTCGATCATGTCGGTCAGGCCGTCGGAGCAGATCAGGAACACGTCGCCCGTTCGCGGCTCGATCGGGAACGTGTCGACGTCGACGTCCGGGTCCGTGCCGACGGCCCGCGTGATCACCGAGCGCTGCGGGTGAATCTCGGCTTCCTCGGCAGAAAGCTTCCCGCTGCGCTGGAGCTCGCCGACGAGCGAGTGGTCGTCCGTCAGCTGTTGCAGTTTCCCGTCTCGGACGAGATAGGCGCGCGAGTCGCCGACGTGTCCGATCCAGACGGCGCCGCTCTCGACGAGTGCCGCCGTGATCGTCGTGCCCATGCCGGATGCCGCCGCGTCCTCGTTCGCCCGCTGGAACACGCGCCGGTTCGCCTCCTGGATCAGCGCGACGAGGCGTTGCTCGGCGTTCCCGTCGACGGCGTCCTCCTTCAACGCCGCGGCGGCCAGCCGCGAGGCCACCTCGCCTGCCTGGGCGCCGCCCATCCCGTCCGCGACCGCGAAGAGCGGCGGTCTATGGACGAACGAGTCCTCGTTGTGCCGGCGCTTGCGGCCGGTGTCCGTAATCACCGTGCTTTGACCGACCGCAGTGCTCATCCGGACGCTCCTTGCAGCTGCTGCGGAATCAGTGTCCGAGCGATCCAAACAGGTCGGCGGCGAAACCAGGCGCGCAGCGCGGTCATCGGTCGAACCTCAGGTCGGTCTCGCCGATCCGGATCAGGTCGCCGGGCGTGAGCTTGCGCGGCCGGGTCACCCGCGACCCGTTCACGAAGGTGCCGTTGGAGGAGCCGAGATCGTGCAGCCACACGCCGTCCTGCCGCGGCTCGAAGCGCGCGTGACGGGCCGAGGCGAACTCGTCGCTGCCGAGGCCGAGGTCGTTCTGCGCCCCGCGTCCGACCGTGATCGGAGCGGAGTCGAGCGCATGCTCATCGCCCT